>NZ_JBHYVB010000018.1:78404-89690 GCF_042750115.1 Streptomyces sp. NPDC059455 | reverse complement strand
GGGTCTGGGGCGGAGCCCCAGTTGTGGGAAGGGGCGGGGAGGGGAAAGCAGCCCGCCGCAGGCGTCACGAGCCGTCGGACATCCACTGGGGCAAGCGGTCACGACCGAGGCAAGTGGTCACGACTGGGGCAAGCGGTCACGACGGCACCGGGGCGCCCGCCACAGCGGGGCCCCGGCGGTGGTGGAGGGTGCGCCTCCGCCTGGGTGCCCGAGGCAGGGACCCGGCGGGACGGGGCCCGACGGCCCCAAGATCCCGACGGCCCCAAGATCCCGACGGCCCGCAAGATCCCGACGGCCCGCAAGATCCCGACGGCCCGCAAGATCCCGAAGGGTCCAAGGTGAGGGGGAGAATCCGGTTGTGTGGGGCCCGGGGCGTCGTTTGAGGGCGGATAGCGGTACGTTCGCGGCTAGCAAGGGCGGCACGCTTGGGAACGGCGAGCGCGGTGGGGCGATCCGCACCGCGGGGGACTCGGCGGTGTGGCGCCGTGGCGCAGGACGGACCCCGACCAGGAACTTCCGGAGGCGAGACGTGAGCAGCACGGCGATGGTGCGAGGCGCGACCGAGGACGCGGACCCGTTCGGGACCGCGCGGCTGCGGCGCGGCGTGCTGGACGCCTGGGCCGCGTCGCCCGCCCGGTTCCGGGAGGACGCCAACGCCGAGGAGGACCTGGCGCTGGGCGGCCACCGGGACCGGCTGGTCGTCGAGATGGCCCAGAACGCGGCGGACGCCGCCGCCCGCGCCGGGGTGTCCGGGCGGCTGCGGCTGACCCTGCGGCCGGCCGCCGACGGCGAGCCCGCCGTGCTGGCCGTCGCCAACACCGGGGCGCCGCTGGACGCGGCCGGGGTCGAGTCGCTGTCCACCCTGCGGGCGTCGGCCAAGCGGGACGAGCCGGAGAGCGCGGTCGGGCGGTTCGGCGTCGGCTTCGCGGCGGTGCTCGCGGTGAGTGACGAGCCCGCGGTCGTGGGCCGCACCGGCGGGGTGCGGTGGTCGCTGGCCGAGGCGCGGGAGCTGACCCAGCGGGCCACCGCCGCCAGCCCCGGCCTCGCCGAGGAGCTGCGCCGCCGCGACGGCCACGTACCGCTGCTGCGGCTGCCGCTGCCCGCCGAGGGGAGTGCCCCGGAGGGCTACGACACCGTCGTGGTGCTGCCGCTGCGCGACGGCGCCGCGCTGGACGTGGCGGAGCGGCTGCTGGCCGGGATCGACGACGCGCTGCTGCTGACCCTCCCCGGTCTGGCCGAGGTCGTGGTGGAGACCGTCGAGGGCACCCGGACGCTGCGCCGCCGCCAGGACGGCCCGTACACCGTCGTCGAGGACAGCGGTGCGCGCGGTACGACGCGCTGGCGCACCGAGAGCGCGGGCGGGCGGCTGGAGCCGGAGCTGCTGGCCGACCGTCCGGTGGAGGAGCGGCTGCGCCCGGTGTGGTCGGTGACCTGGGCGGTTCCGGTGGACGCGGAGGGCGCGCCGACGCGGCGCGCGACCGCCCCGGTGGTCCATGCCCCGACGCCGACCGACGAGCCGCTGGGCATGCCCGCGCTGCTGATCGCGTCCTTCCCGTTGGAGCCCACCCGCCGCCACACCGCCCCGGGGCCGCTCACGGACTTCCTGCTGGACCGCGCGGCCGAGGCGTATGCGACGCTGCTGCGCGACTGGCATCCGGTCTCGGTCGGCTCGATCGACCTGGTGCCGGGCCAGCTGGGCCGGGGCGAGCTGGACGGGGAGCTGCGCCAGCGGGTGCTGGAGCGGCTGCCGAGGGTGCCGTTCCTGCCCAGCGCCGCCGCACCGGCGGTGGGCGTGGGCACGGAGGACGTGGCCGTGGCCGAGGCCGCGGCGGGCTGGCTCGGCTCGCCGGAGGCGCTCGGCCCGGACGCCGCCCAGGGCGGCCCCGCCGCGGGGGAGCCGGCTGCCGCCCCGTCCGCGCCCGCCCCGGCCGACTGGGACGACGACGTGCTGGCGCGCGGCGGTGCCGAGGGTGAGCCGTACGCGCTGCGGCCCCGGGACGCCGAGATCGTCGAGGGTGCGGGCGCGGAGACGGTGGAGGTGCTGGCCGAGCTGTTCCCGACGCTGTTGCCCGCGGGTCTCGAGCGCCGGTCGGAGCTGCGGGTGCTGGGCGTGGCCCGGGTGCCGCTGGGCGAGCTCATCGACCGGCTCGCGGGGGTGGAGCGCGCCCCGGCCTGGTGGCGGCGGCTGTACGACTCGCTGGGCGGCATCGACCCGGACCGGCTCAGCGGGCTGCCGGTGCCGCTGGCGGACGGCCGGACGACGATCGGGCCCCGGCAGGTGCTGCTGCCGCTGCCGGGCGAGACCGACGGCGACCTGCACGGTCTGCACGGCTTGGACGGCTTGGACGGCTTGGACGGCTTGGACGGCTTGCACAGCCTGGACAGCATCGGAACCGCCGAGTCCGCCGGAATCGCCGGTTCCGCCTTCACCGCCGAGCCCGCCGAGCCCGCCGAGCCCGCCGAGCCCGCCGAGCCCGCCGAGCCCACCGAGTCCGCCGGAACCGCCGAGCCCGCCGGACCGGCCGAGTCCGCCGGAATCGCCGCCCCCGCCGGAACCGCCGCCCCCGCCGGAACCGTCGGGTCCGCCGCGCCCGCGCGGACCCCCGAGCGCGGCGCCGCGGTCAGCGATACGCATCGCACCCTCGCCCGCCTCGGCCTGAAAGTTGCACATCCGGACGCCGCCCATCCGCTGCTGGAGAAGCTCGGCGCGACCCCCGCCACGCCCCGCGCCGTGCTGACGACCCCGCAGGTTCGGACCGCCGTCGCGCATTCGCTGGAGGCGGAGGACGAGTACGACCTGTTCGCGGAGGAGGGCGAGGGCGGCCTGGGCGCGGCGTTGGACGCCGACACGCTGGCCGACACCGTCCTCGGCCTGGTCCAGCAGGCCCGGCTGGCGCCCGGCGACGAGCCGTGGCTGGCCGCGCTCGCGCTGCCGGACGAGGACGGGGAGCTGGCCCCGGCCGGTGAGCTGGTCCTCCCCGGCAGCGCCTTCGAACAGGTGATGCGGGAGGGCGAACTGGCCGCCTGCGACGCCGAGCTGGCCGAGCGCTGGGGTGAGCAGCCGCTCGCCGCGGTCGGTGTGCTGGCGGGCTTCACGCTGGCCAGGGCCACCGATGTGGTGCTGGACCCGGATGAACTGGAGCCGCGCGAGGGTGACTTCACCGAACCGGACGACGTCGGCGTGCTGGACGCCGTCGACGTGTGGTGCGAGGACGTGCTGGACCGGCTGCCGGAGACGCCGGTGCCGCCGGTGGCCACCGAGATCGTGGCCGTACGCGATCTGGACCTGGTCGACGACGACGCCTGGCCGCGGGCGCTCGCCATGCTCGCCGAGCCGCCGCTGCGCGACGCGCTGACCGCGCCGGTGCGGGTGCTGCTGCCGGACGGCACGACGGAGATCGTGCGCTCGTACACCGCGTGGTGGCTGCGCGGCCATCCGGTGCTGGACGGCCGCCGCCCCGCCGGGCTGCGCGCGGCCGGGGGCGATCCGCTGCTGGCCGGGCTGTACGAGGCGGTGGACGCCGCCGGGTTCGAGGACGAGCAGGTGCTGCGGGCGCTGGGCGTACGGACCTCCGTCGCCGCGCTGCTGGACGAGCCGGGCGGCGCCGCCGAGCTGCTGGCCCGCCTCGCCGACCCGGACCGCGAGGTGACCCCCGCCCAGCTGCACGCCATCTACGGGCAACTGGCCGACCTGGAGCCCGAGCAGGTGACCCTGCCGGACGAGCTGCGCGCCATCGTGGACGGCGAGCCGACCGTGGTCGAGGCGGGCGAGGCGCTGGTCGCGGACGCCCCGGACCTGATGCCGCTGGCCGAGGCGGACGGCCGGCCGCTGCTGCCCGTACGGCCGACGCGGGCGGCGGAACTGGCCGAGCTGTTCCAGGTGCGGCGGCTGAGCGAGGTGTACCCGGCGCGGGTGATCTCACAGGGCGATCCGCACGAGGTGCCCGAGGCGGTCCGCGAACTCCTCCCGGGCGCCCCGCTGTCGTACATCGAGCACGAGGAACTGCTGATCGAGGGTTCGGGCGAGGGCGAGGGCGCGGGCTCGGGCACCGGTGAGATCGAGCTGGACTGGCGGTATGTGGACGGCACACTGCACGCCTCGACGGTCGAGGGCGTCGCGGCCGGTCTGTCCTGGGCCGCCGGGCACTGGGCGCGCCGGTTCGAGGTGGCGGCCCTGCTGGAGGATCTGACCCGTACGGAGGAGCTGGCGCGGGCCCGCTGGTTCGACTGACGGGCGCGTGCGTACGGGGTGTGTGCGCGGGCCTTGCCCCGGGGCAAGGCCCGTTCGCTTGCCCCCGGGTAAGGCCCGTTCCCGGGTCAGGGCTTGCGTGCCACGCCCGCGAAGATCCAAAGCTCCTTGGCCTCCGCCTCGGCTCTGGCCTGCTCGCTCTCGGGCTTCCAGCGGTGCGGCATCACCACGCCCGGATCGACCAGCTCCAGCCCGTCGAAGAACGGAAGGATCTCTTCCTGGGTGCGTCCCTGCACATGGATGCCGCTGCTGCGGTAGAGGTTGGTGACCGCGTCCGAGACCCCGGGGCGGGGGTCGAGCGCGCCGTGCGAGAGCACGAGATAGCTGCCCGAGGCCAAGGGCTCGACCAGTTGGCGCACGATCTCGTACGGCTTCTGCTCATCCGCGATGAAGTGCATGATCGCATTCAGCGACAGGGCGACCGGCTGGGACAGATCGAGGGTGTCGTTCAGATCCTCGGCGGCCAGGATCCCCTCCGGATCGCTGACGTCCGCGTGGATGTAGGCGGTGCGGCCCTCGGGCGTGGAGAGCAACAGGGCCTGCGCGTAGGCCAGCACTATCGGGTCGTTGTCCGCGTAGACGACCCGGGAGTCCGAGGCGGCCTTCTGAGCGACCTGGTGGAGGTTGGGCTCGGTGGGGATGCCGGTGCCGATGTCCAGGAACTGACGTATACCCGCCACGTCCGCGAGCCAGCGGGTCGCGCGGTGCATGAATGACCGGTTGGCACGCGTCCACGGCTTGACTTCGGGCCAGACGGCCTCGACCTGTTCGGCGGCGTGGGTGTCGACCGCGTAGTGGGTCTTGCCGCCCAGGAAGTAGTCGTACATGCGGGCCGAGTGCGGCTTGCTGGTGTCGATCTCATCGGCACGAAAGCGGTTACCGGTCATATCCCTCACATTACTGGTGAGTTGACGACCACAAGACGGTAGTTCCCGAACAAAGTGCCCGTCGTGAGGCTTCCGCAACATTGTGAACGGCCCGTGAAGATCGTACAGTTGGCCCATCCGGCTCCGCCCGCGCGTCCCCGCGGCGGGGCCGTCATCTTTCTGCGCGCATCGCAGACGGGTGAGCGGGTGCGCCATGAGGAGGGGAGCGCGCCCGCGCACCAGGCCAGGGCGCCGGGCCGCCGCTGGGAACGGCGGACGGCCCGGCGCCGCGCCGTCGCGGGTGCCGCCTCGTGTGAGCTAGGGGTGGGCGCGTCAGCCGTTCCGCGCGTCAGCCGTTCCGCGCGTCAGCCGTTCCGCGTGTCAGCCGTTCCGCGCGTCGGCCGTCTGCGCGTCGCCGTTCCGCGAGTCGCGGCGGATCGCCGTCTCCCGGGCCCGTACGTACCAGATGCCGAGCAGTCCGAGGCCGCCGCCGGCCAGGCAGGTCCACAGCCACCACAGATGTCCGTGCTCGTGGAACCAGCCGTAGAAGGGCAGCTGGGCGAGGAAGAGGACGAACCACACGATCGTGCCGCCGGTGATGGTGGCCACGACATTGCCCTCAAGGGGCTCCGGCGCCTCGTGCTTGGGGGTCCACTTCGTCATGGCCACAGCTTAAGGGGGCCGGTCGTGGGCCCGACCGGGGCCGTGCCGAGACCTCGCAGGGAACTCGCAGGGAACTCGCAGGGACCTCGCCGGGAACTCGCGGGGGTCTCGCCGAGGCCTCGCCGGAGCCTCGCCGGGACCGGTTTGGCGATCGGGCCTTGATAGTTTCATACTGAATACTTCTGGGTCTGAGCGGAATGTCTTGTTCGATCGTCCAAAGGGCCCGCTGTTGATGTTCACGCACACTGAGGTCCTTCATGTCCCCCTCGGCCACCGCGCCGGTCGACGCCGCCAGTAAGCAGGCTCCGACTCCCCCCGCCAACGGCATCGACAAGTTCTTCAAGATCAGCGAGCGTGGTTCCTCGATCTCCCGGGAGATCCGGGGCGGACTGGCCACGTTCTTTGCGATGGCCTACATCGTCGTACTGAACCCGATCATCCTCGGGGCCGGTACGGACAAGTTCGGGCATCAGCTCAACAACGGCCAGCTGGTCACCGCCACCGCCCTGATCGCGGGCCTGACCACGCTGCTCATGGGGATCATCGGCAACGTCCCCATCGCGCTGGCCGCGGGCCTCGGCATCAACGCCGTGGTCTCGCTCCAGCTCGCACCCAAGATGAGCTGGCCGGACGCGATGGGCATGGTGGTGCTCGCGGGTCTGGTGCTGATGATCCTCGTCGCCTCGGGGCTGCGGCAGCGGGTGATGGACGCGATCCCGTCCGGGCTGCGGCGGGCGATCGCGATCGGCATCGGGCTCTTCATCGCCCTGATCGGTCTGGTCGACTCCGGCTTCGTCAGCCGTAACCCCGACTCCGCGCACACCACCGTCCCCCTGGGGCTGGGCGTGGCCGGGCGGCTGGAGGGCTGGCCGGTGCTGGTCTTCGTGGCCGGTCTCGCGCTCACCTTCATCCTGATCGTCCGCAAGACGCGCGGCGCGATCCTGATCGGCATCGTGACCATGACCGTGGTCGCGATCGTGATCAACTCCCTGGCCCAGATCCCGGACGCCCAGTGGGGGCTGACCATCCCCTCGGTGCCGGAGAAGGTGGTCGACACCCCGGACTTCGGCCTCATCGGCGATGTCAGCCTCTTCGGCGGCTTCCATGAGGTCGGCCTGCTCACCGGCTGCCTCTTCGTCTTCACCGTGCTGCTCTCCGGCTTCTTCGACGCGATGGGCACGATCATCGGCGTCGGCGAGGAGGCCGGGCTGACCGATGAGCGCGGTCAGCTGCCGGGCATGGGCCGGATCCTGATGATGGACGGCGTCGCGGTGGCGGGCGGCGGCTTCGGCTCGGCCTCGGCCAACACCTGCTTCGTGGAGTCCACGGCGGGCGTCGGGGAAGGGGCGCGCACCGGACTCGCGAACGTGGTGACCGGCGGGCTCTTCCTGCTCGCGCTGGTCTTCACCCCGCTGGCCAAGGTGGTGCCCTCGCAGGCCGCGACCCCCGCGCTGGTGGTCGTCGGCTTCCTGATCATGGCGGCGAACGTCAAGGAGATCGACTGGAGCGATTTCACGATCGCGATCCCGGCCTTCCTGACCATGGTCTCGATGCCGTTCACCTACAGCATCACCAACGGGATCGGGCTGGGTGTGCTCTCGTTCCTGCTGCTGCGCATCGCCACCCGGCGGACCCGGGAGATCCCGTGGCTGCTGGGCGCGGTGGGGCTGTGCTTCCTGGTGTACTTCCTGCTCAACCCGATCGAACAGGCACTCGGCGTGTCCTGAGCCGAGCCTCCTGAGCCGAGCTCGGCCCCGCCTGGGCCGAGTCGTCGTCCCGCCTGTACGCCGTCCCGCCCTGGTGTACGCCGTCCCGCCTGTACGCCGTCACTCCTGCCGCATGAGCGTCCCTCCTGGCGCATGAGCGTTCCGCCCTGAGCGCCCCGGACCCCCGTGGTCCTGGGCGCTCATGCGTGCCGCCACACGTCACTACCCGGAGTTGACTCACTCGTTCGGGTGAAATGGAAATAGGGATGTCACTAGGGTTTTCATTAGACGAGGTAATGAGTTATGCTAAAGACCATGCCGGATCTGTCCCGTCCCCAGCACCAGGCGGAGGCGCCCCCCGATGACGCGGCCGCCGTGAGTGCCCTGCGGTCCGGAGTGATGCGTCTGTCGCGGCGGCTCAAGCACCAGCGCGTGGACGAATCGCTCAGCCCGACCGAGATGGCGGTCCTGGGCACGCTGGCCCAGTGCGGCTCCGCCACCCCCGGCGAGCTGGCCCGCAAGGAGCACGTCCAGCCGCCGTCGATGACCCGCATCGTGGCGCTGCTGGAGGCCAAGGGACTGGTCAGACTCGAGCCGCATCCGGAGGACCGGCGGCAGAAAGTCGTCTCGCCGACCGAGCGGGCAGAGGCCATGCTCGAAGAGAGCCGACGCAAGCGCAACGCCTGGCTGGCCGAGCTGGTCGGGGAGCTGACCGAGGACGAGTGGGATGTGCTGCGCGCCGCCGCGCCCGTGCTGGAGAAGCTCGCGCATATGTAAGAACGACCCGAGACAGCCAGGAGGCGAACGCACTTGAGTACGGGACCCGGAGCAGACTCCGCACCCGCACCGAAGAACCCCGCAAACCCCGGAATCCCGGGACCTCCCGGAACCTCCGGACCCCCCGGAAACCCGGGAACCTCTGGAAACCCGGGACCCCCCGGAAACCCGGGAACCTCTGGAAACCCGGGACCCCCCGGAAACCCGGGACCCCCCGGAAACCCGGGAACCTCTGGAACCCCCGGACCCACCGGAACCCCCGGAAACCCGGGAATCTCCGTATCCGACCCCGCGCCCGCCGTCACCGCGGGACGCACCCGGGGCGGGACCTTCCGTTCGCTGAGAATCCGCAACTACCGCCTGTTCGCGACCGGTGCCGTGATCTCCAACACCGGCACCTGGATGTCGCGGATCGCCCAGGACTGGCTGGTCCTGAGTATCACCGGCTCCTCCACCGCGGTCGGCATCACCACCGCGCTGCAGTTCCTGCCCATGCTGCTCTTCGGCCTCTACGGCGGGGTCCTCGCGGACCGATGTCCCCGGCGCCGGCTGCTGCTCTTCACCCAGACCGCGCTGGGGCTGTGCGGGCTCGCCCTCGCCACCCTCACCCTCAGCGGCCATGTGCAGGTCTGGCACGTCTATCTGATCGCCTTCCTGCTCGGCATGGTCACCGTCGTCGACAACCCGACCCGCCAGGTCTTCGTCAACGAGATGGTCGGCCCCAAGGACCTGCGGAACGCGGTCAGCCTCAACTCCGCGAACTTCCAGTCCGCCCGGCTGATCGGCCCGGCGGTCGCCGGTGTGCTGATCACCGCCGTGGGCAGCGGCTGGGCCTTCCTGATCAACGGAGTCTCCTTCGTCGCCCCGATCATCGGGCTGCTGCTGATGCGCACCAGCGAGCTGCACAAGGTCGAGCGGGCGCCGCGCGGCAAGGGGCAGCTGCGGGAGGGGCTCCGCTATGTGGCCGGGAACCCCGATCTGATCTGGCCGATCGTGCTCGTCGGCTTCATCGGCACCTTCGGCTTCAACTTCCCGATCTGGCTGAGCGCCTTCGCCGACGATGTCTTCCACGCCGGGCCGGGTACATACGGCCTGCTCAACACCCTGATCGCGATCGGCTCGGTGACGGGCGCGCTGCTCGCCGCCCGGCGGGTGGTGGCCCGGCGGCGACTGCTGGTCGGGGCCGCGCTGATGTTCGGCGTGCTGGAGATGGTCGCGGCGGCCACCCCGTACTTCTGGCTCTTCGCGGCGCTCATGGTGCCGATCGGGATCTTCAGCCTGACGTTCAACGTGACCGCGAACTCCAGCGTCCAGCTCGCGACGGATCCCGCGATGCGGGGCCGGGTGATGAGCCTGTTCATGATGGTCTTCGTCGGCGGTACGCCGATCGGCGGCCCGCTGGTGGGCTGGCTCACCGACACCTGCGGCGCCCGCATCGGCTTCGCCGCGGGCGGCCTGATCTCGGCGGCCGCCGCGGCCGGGGTGGGGCTGATCCTGGTCCGGGCCGGTGGCCTGCGGCTGAAGCTGGATCTGCGCCGCGGCCACCCGCATGTGATCTTCATGCCGCGTACGCCTGAGACGGAGGAGAAGCCGCTGGCCGCCACGGTCTGAACGGCCCCTTTGGCTTTGCCGGGGCTCCGCTGGCCTTGCCGGGCTCCGCCCCGGACCCCGCTCCTCAAACTCCCCCAGCTACCGCTGGGAGGTGCCCCCTGGAGGGGCTGAGTTGCCACCCCCGGTGCGGGAGACTGGGCGGATGAGACTCTTCGCCGCCGTGTTGCCGCCGGAGGCGGCCGTCGCCGAGCTGGCCGCGCGGGTCAAGGCGCTCCGGGCGCTGCCGGGGGCGGACGGGCTGCGCTGGACCGAGCGGGAGGGCTGGCACTTCACGCTCGCCTTCTTCGGCGAGGTGGCCGAGGAGGTACTGCCCGAGCTGCACACCCGGCTGGCCCGCGCCGCCCATCGGCACCACCCCCATGAGCTGCGGCTCGCGGGCGGCGGCCGGTTCGACGACCGGGTGGTGTGGGTGGGCGTGGACGGCGACAGCGAGGCCCTGCGGCGGCTGGCCGACTCCGCCGAGGCGGGGGGCCGACGGGCCGGGGTCCCGATGGACCGGCACCGCCCGTACCACCCGCATCTGACCATCGCCCGCGCCCGCTCCGCGCGTCATGGCTCCCCGCGCCACGGCTCCGCCACCAGCCTCGCGCCGTACGTCGACGGGCTCACGGACTTCGCGGGCCGGGAGTGGACCGTGGGCGAGCTCAACCTGGTGCGCAGCCATCCACCGGCCCCGGGCGTCCCCGGGCAGCAGCCGCGCTACGAGGTGGTGGCGGCCTGGCCGCTGGGGCACTGAGCGGTCCGGCTAATCTCGAGGTGTGGACCCCAAGACCAGAAACATGATCATGAGCGGCGCGCTGGTGCTGATTCTCGTCGTCGTCGCCGCGGCTGCCGCCCTCGGAGGCTGAACGCGAGGGGGGCGTGGACCGCCGCGCGGCCCACGCCCCCTCCTGGCTCTCGCCCTCGGCCACCAGACGCCTCCGGGCTACCAGATGCCTCCGGGCCACCAGATGCCTCCGGACCCCCGTAGGAGCCTCTCGGCTACCAGGCGAACGCCTCCGGGGACGGCCCCGGACCCGGGAAGATCCCGTCCAGCTCCGCCAGCACCTCCTCGCCCAGTTTCAGCTCCGACGCCCGCACCGCCGACGCCAGCTGCTCGGCCGTGCGCGGACCCACGATCGGACCGGTGACCCCGGGCCGGGTGAGCAGCCAGGCCAGGGCCGCCTCGCCGGGCTCGATGCCGTGCTTGGCCAGCAGGTCCTCGTACCGCTGGATCTGATCGCGCACCGTCGCGTTCTTCAGCGCGTCGGCACTGCGCCCGGACGTGCTGCGCGAACCGCCGCCCTCGCGCTCCTTGCGGAGCGCGCCGCCGAGCAGCCCGCCCTTGATCCGGGCACACGCGGTTGTTCCCACCCCACAACCCCTCGCGGCGCGGCGGAACGCCCAACCCGCGCCGCGCGCCGGCACGCGTTAC
>NZ_JBHYVB010000018.1:65102-78394 GCF_042750115.1 Streptomyces sp. NPDC059455 | reverse complement strand
ACTTCACCCTATCTTTCTTACCCCCCCCGGTGGTTTATCCCCGCGGGGCGCACGGGCCCGGGGGGGGGGGGGCCCCCCCCCCCCCCCCCCGCGCCCCCCCCCCCCCCCCGCCGAGCAGCCCGCCGTGCAGCGGCGACCAGGGGATGATGCCCACGCCATAGCCCTGCGCGGCCGGGATGACCTCCATCTCGGCGCGGCGCTCGGCCAGGTTGTACAGGCACTGCTCGCTGACCAGCCCGTACGAACCACGGCGGGCCGCGGCCTCGTTGGCCTGGGCGATGTGCCAGCCCGCGTGGTTGGAGGAGCCCGCGTAGACGATCTTGCCCTGCTGCACGAGGACGTCGATGGCCTGCCAGATCTCGTCCCACGGGGTGGAACGGTCCACGTGGTGGAACTGGTAGAGGTCGATGTAGTCCGTGTTGAGCCGCTTGAGGCTGGCTTCCACGGCCCGGCGGATGTTCACGGCCGAGAGCTTGTCGCTGTTGGGCCAGGGCTCACCCTCGGCGGCCATGTTTCCGTACACCTTGGTCGCCAGGACCGTCTTCTCGCGCCGCCCGCCGCCCTTGGCGAACCAGCTCCCGATGATTTCCTCGGTGCGGCCCTTGTTCTCGCCCCAGCCGTATACATTGGCGGTGTCGAAGAAGTTGATGCCCGCGTCGAGCGCGGCATCCATGATCGAGTGGCTGTCGGCCTCCTCCGTCTGCGGACCGAAGTTCATGGTGCCGAGGACGATACGGCTGACCTTGAGACCTGTGCGTCCGAGCTGCGTGTACTCCATGGGGATCAGCCAAGCCGTTGGAGTGCGCTCTAATCAAGGGGGGCGGGCCGGGTGCCCGGTCATCGGCGGCGGCAGGGCCCCGGCCGAGAATTCCCCGTGGAATTCCCCATGGAACCCGTGGAAGAAAACCCGAAAGCCCGCTTTTTGGCCCCCCGTGCGGTCAAAAAGCGGGCGTCTTTGGGGTTTCGCGGCTTCGGTCGGAATTCAATCGAGCATGATCGCCGGAGATGGCCGCTGAGTATGGTCGCCGAATGCGACCGGTCTTTTCGGATTACCGGGCGGCGCGGGACTTCATAAAGCCGAGAACGCCGAGCGCGAGGGCCATCAGTGCGCCGACCAGGACCATGTAGAGCCCCGGTCCCGCGGTCATGTCGTACAGCTTCGCGGCCTGCTCCGCGGCCTTCTCCGCGACCTGCTGCGACACCCCCTCCTCGTCCTTCAGCTTCTGGACGACCAGCCGCTCGGTGTCCGCCATGTTGATGACCGCGACAATGGCCATGGCCAGCCCCAGAACGCCGCCGACCAGGTAGAGCGCCGCCTTCTTGGTGGCCATGGCGGCGATGAACAGGATCGCCGCGACCAGGGCGATGATCAGCGTGATGATGCCGTCGCCGTCGATGCCCTTGATGCCCCCGGTGGCGCCCTCGGCGTCGGAGATCACCCAGTTCACCATGGAGCCGACCAGCGCGATGACCGAGCCGACGATCGCGAAGATCGCGATCTTCTTGGACGGCGCGGCCGGTGCCGCGCCATGGTTCGGGGCACCGGCGGAATGCGTGGGCGGCGCGGTTTGCGCATAAGAGGACTGGCTGTATTCGCTCATGAGCTCAGACCGTAAGCGGGGCCTTTCTGCATTGCAATGCCGCCGCCCGCTATGCCGTCAATGACCGATAAATTTCTCGCCGAAATAATCCTCGGATGAGATCAAATAATCTCGGGGTTATTTCGGGGTGGCCGCCCGCACAAATAATTGACAGACGTTATCTGCCCGTGATCGCGGAAGTCATGCGCGATCATGGGAGTCGGGCTTGATCATGGGAGTCGGGCTTGATCGCGGAAAGCCAGGCCTGGGCGGAAGGCGGAGGCCCTGTCCGGGCGGAGGCCCTGTCCGGGCGGCAGGTCATGCCCGGACCGGAAGCCGTGCGTGGCCGGAGGGGGCCCTCGGCGTGGTTCCGGCGCCGGACGCCCCCGGCGGGATGGCAGGCTTGGGCCCATGCGTCCGCTTCCGTTCGTACTCGGTGCCGCCGCGCTGCTGGCCGTGTCCGCAGCCGCCCCGGCCGCCGCCGACGACTCGTCGTCGCCGTCCCCCTTCACGATCCAGGATTCACGGATCACCGAGTCCAGCGGCCTCGCCGCGAGCCGTCTCCACCCCGGCGTCTACTGGACGCACAACGACAGCTCGGACGGCCCGTACATCTATGCCGTGGATGGCAGGACCGGGAAGACGGTCGCGCGGGTCACCCTCCGTGGCATAGGGGATCCCCGCGATGTGGAAGCGATCTCGATAGGGCCGGACGGCAATATCTACGTCGGCGATATCGGCGACAACCTGGGCGGTCAGTGGTCCCATGTGTGGATCTACCGCTTCCCGGAGCCGAAGCAGCTGAAGGACACCACCGTCACCGCGACCCAGTTCACCGTCAAGTACCAGGGTGGGCCGCGCAACGCCGAGGCGCTGATGGTCCATCCCAAGACGGGCCGTGTCTACATCGCCAGCAAGAGCGACGAGGACGGCGGGCTGTACGCCGGACCGACCACGCTGAGCCCCTCGGGAGTGAATGTCTTCCAGCGGGTCTCCGACATCGACATGGAGGTCACGGACGGGGCGTTCTCCCCGGACGGCACCCGGCTGGTGCTCCGCGGCTACTTCTCGGCCGCCGAGTACCGCTGGCGGAACGGAAAGCCGACGCGGCTGGAGGAGGAGCCGGGGCTGCCGCTCCAGCGGCAGGGCGAGTCGGTCACCTTCACCCCGGACGGCGGCACGCTCATGTACGGCACCGAGGGCGCGGGCTCCAAGGTGACGCCGGTGGACCTGGGCGGGGAGCTGCTGCCGGACGCCACCGCGAAGGAGCAGAAGAAGAACGGGGAGTACTCCGACCGCGTCGACGGCAAGCTGGCCGACGGCGAGAAGAACGGCAACCTGGTCAAGGCCGGGCTCACGTTCGTCGGCGCGCTGGTGGTGTTCCTCGGCCTGCGCAAGCTCTTCCGCCGGAGCTGAGCCCGGGGCTGCGGAGCCGAGCCTGGGGCCGGTCGTCAGCGCATGCGAAGGGGCCCGCGGCCGGTGGTCGGCCGCGGGCCCCTGGCGCTCGGAGCGAACTCTCAGAGGTCGCTCGGAGCGAGCTCTCAGAGGTGCTCGATGACGTAGTCCACGCACGCCGTCAGGGCCTCGACGTCCGCCGGGTCGACGGCCGGGAACATCGCCACCCGCAGCTGGTTGCGGCCCAGCTTGCGGTACGGCTCGGTGTCCACGATGCCGTTGGCCCGCAGGGCCTTGGCGACCGCGGCGGCGTCGATCTCGTCGTTGAAGTCGATCGTGCCGACGACCTGCGACCGCTTGGCCGGGTCGGCCACGAACGGGGTGGCGAACTTGGACTCCTCGGCCCAGCCGTACAGCGTGCGCGAGGAGGTCGCGGTGCGCCGCACCGCCCAGTCCAGACCGCCCTGGCCGTTGATCCACTTCAGCTGGTCGTCCAGCAGGAAGAGCGTCGCCAGCGCCGGGGTGTTGTACGTCTGGTTCTTCAGCGAGTTGTCGATCGCGGTCGGCAGCGAGAAGAACTCGGGGACGTGCCGGCCGGAGGCGTGGATCCGGGCGGCGCGCTCCAGCGCGGCGGGCGAGAAGACGCCGATCCACAGGCCGCCGTCGGCCGCGAAGGACTTCTGCGGCGCGAAGTAGTAGACGTCCGTCTCGGCGATGTCGACCGGCAGACCGCCCGCCCCGGAGGTGGCGTCCACCAGCACCAGCGCGCCCTCGTCGGCGCCGGCCACCCGCTGGATGGGCATGGCGACACCGGTGGAGGTCTCGTTGTGGGTGAAGGCGTAGACGTCCGTGCCGCTCTCGGCGCGCGGCTCCGGGTGGGTGCCGGGGTCGGAGGTGATCAACGTGGGCTCCTCGAGCCACGGCGCCAGCTTCGCCGCCTTGGCGAACTTGGAGGAGAACTCGCCGAAGGACAGGTGCTGGGACTTGGTGTCGATCAGCCCGTGGGTCGCGATGTCCCAGAAGGCGGTGGAGCCGCCGTTGCCCAGGATGACCTCATACCCCTCCGGGAGTTGGAAGAGCTCGCGCACCCCTTCGCGTACGGCGCCGACGAGGTTCTTGACCGGGGCCTGGCGGTGGGAGGTGCCCAGCAGGGAGCTTCCGGTCGCGGCCAGGGCGCTCAGCGCCTCGGTGCGCACCTTGGAGGGGCCCGAGCCGAAGCGTCCGTCGGCGGGCTTGATGTCATCGGGAATCCGGATCTCAGCCACGAGCCGAAGCCTAATCCGTCGGCCGCCGCGGTCCGACCGTCCGTCCAGCGGGTGAGACGGTATGTCCACATCTTGTTGACGCGCGAGGATGTGCCGGTATGAGGGATGTGCCGGTATGAGGGATGTGCCGGTATGAGGGATGTGCCGGTATGAGGGATGTGCCGGTATGAGGGATGTGCCGGTATGAGGGATGTGCTGGTATAGGGGCCGATCGCGGAACATGGCGGCCGTAAGGCGGCCATGCGGGCCATGCGGGCCATGCAGGCCACGCATTGGCGACCATGAAGCGGCCATGCGCCGAGGCTGTGAAGCGTCCGTGTACGGGCCATGCACAGGTCATGCATGCTGACCATGAAGCGGCCATGAATCGGAATTGGACATTCTCATCGGCCGCCTCGCCGTGGACCATGGAGGGCATGGCTGATCACCAGGCAGACGAGCTGGAGCAGGCGCTGCGACGAGCCGTTCGCGGGGACGTCTCCTTCGATACGGCGAGCCGGGCCCTGATGACCATGGACGCGTCGAACTACCGGCGGGTGCCCGCCGGGGTAGTCGCGCCCCGCGACGGCGACGATGTGGCGGCGGTGCTGGCCGTCTGCCGGGAGCGCGGGGTGCCGGTGGTCGCGCGCGGCGGCGGGACCTCGATCGCGGGCCAGGCCACCGGGCTCGGCGTCGTCCTCGACTTCACCCGCCATATGCGCGGCATCCTCTCGCTCGACCCCGAGCGGCGCACCGCCGTCGTCCAGCCGGGCGTGATCTGCGACGACCTCCGTACGGCGGCCGGCGCCCATGGGCTGACGTTCGGCCCCGACCCGTCCACCCACAGCCGCTGCACCCTCGGCGGCATGATCGGCAACAACTCCTGCGGCTCCCACTCCGTGGCCTGGGGCACCACCGCCGACAACGTCCACGAGCTGGACGTCCTCACCTACGGCGGGGAGCGGGTGCGCGCCGCCCAGGGCCTCCACGACCTGCCCGCCCGGCTCCGTGACGGCATACGGTCCCTGGCCGGTCAGCATCTGGCCCTGCTGCGCACCGGCTTCCCGGAGCTGCCCCGCCGGATCTCCGGCTATGCCCTGGACGAGCTGCTGCCCGAGAAGAACGCCGACCTCGCCCGCGCCCTCACCGGCAGCGAGGGCACCCTCGGCGTGGTGACCGAGGCGACCGTAAGGCTGGTGGAGGCGCCCGGCGCCCGCGCCCTGGCCGTGCTCGGCTACCCCGACGAGAGCGCGGCGGCCGAGGCCGCGCACACCCTGCTGCCGTACGGTCCGCTGACCGTGGAGGGCATGGCCGCCGATCTGGTCGCCGGGACGACCGGGCTGCCCAAGGGCGGCGCCTGGCTGTTCGTGGAGGTCGGCGGCGCCACCCGCGAGGAGGCGCTCTCCCGCGCCCAGGAGGTGGCCCGCGCCGCCGCCGAGGCCACCACGGACCACACCGTGGTCGCCGACCCGGCCGGGCAGCGCGCCCTGTGGCGGGTGCGCGAGGACGCCTCCGGGACCGCCACCCGACTGCGCATTCCGGGTAGGGCGGACGGCGGCGAGGCCTGGCCCGGCTGGGAGGACTGCGCGGTGCCGCCGCCCCGGCTCGGCGCGTATCTGCGCGACTTCCGCGCCCTGATGGCCCAGCACGGGCTGCGCGGCACGCCGTACGGGCACTTCGGGGACGGCTGCATCCACGTCCGTATCGACTTCGACCTGCTGACCGAGCCCGGTATCCGGGTCTTCCGCGCCTTCTCCGCCGACCTCGCCGATCTCGTCGTCGCCCACGGCGGCTCGCTCTCCGGCGAACACGGCGACGGCCTGGCCCGCGCCGAGCTGCTGCCGCGCATGTACGGGACGGAGATGGTCGGCCTCTTCTCCCGCTTCAAGGACCTGTGGGACCCGGAGGGCGGCCTCAACCCCGGCGTCCTGGCCCGCCCGCAGCGCTTGGACCAGAACCTGCGCTTCGATCCGCTGCCGAGGCGCCCGGTGGACGTCGAGTTCGGCTATCCGCATGACAAGGGCGACTTCTCGGCGGCCGTCCGGCGCTGCGTGGGCGTCGCCAAGTGCCGTAACGAGTCGGTGTCCGGCGACGGTGTGATGTGCCCGTCGTACCGCGCCACCGGCGAGGAGAAGCACTCCACACGCGGCCGCGCCCGGCTGCTGCACGAGATGCTCGCGGGCGAGGTCGTCCAGGACGGCTGGCGCTCGGAGGAGGTACGGGACGCGCTCGACCTGTGCCTGTCCTGCAAGGGCTGCCGCAGCGACTGCCCGGTGGAGGTCGACATGGCCACCTACAAGGCGGAGTTCCTGCACCACCACTACGAGGGCCGGCTGCGCCCCGCCGCCCACTACTCGATGGGCTGGCTCCCGCTGTGGCTGCGCGCGGCGTCCCTCCTGCGGGCGGCCCCGGCGGCCAACGCCCTGGCCGGGGTGAGCCCGCTCGCCACCCTGGCCAAACGCCTGGGCGGCATCGCCCCCGAACGCGATATCCCGGAACTGGCCCACGAGCCCTTCACGAGGTGGTGGCGCGACCGGGTCCGCGAGGCGGCACGCGAGACGGGGTCCGGACGGGTAGCGGCACGCGAGACAGGAGCCGGACCGGTATCCGAACCGGGACGGCCCGAGCACGGACGGACCGTCGTCCTCTGGCCCGACACCTTCACCAACCACCTCTCCCCGTCCGTCGGCCGGTCGGCGGTCGCCGTGCTGGAGGCGGCCGGACTGCGGGTGGTCGTCCCGCCGAAGCCCGTGTGCTGCGGGCTGACCTGGGTCTCCACCGGCCAGCTCGACCGCGCCCGCACGGTCATGCGGCGCACCCTGGACGTCATGGCCCCGGCCCTGGACGCGGGGCTCCCGGTGGTCGGCCTCGAACCCAGCTGCACCGCCGCCCTCCGCACCGACCTCCCCGAACTCCTCACGACCGACCCGCGCGCCGCGCGCCTCGCCGAGTCCGTCTCGACGTTCGCCCAGACACTGGAGCGGTACGCCCCCGACTGGCAGCCCCCGAGGATCGACCGCCCCGTCGTCGGCCAGACCCACTGCCACCAGCACGCCGTCCTGGGCGACACCGCCGAACGCCGCCTCCGCGAACGCGCCGGCCTTACCGGCACCTTGAGCGGCGGCTGCTGCGGCCTGGCGGGCAACTTCGGCTTCGAGGACGGCCACTACGAGGTCTCGGCGGCCTGCGCCGAGGAGCAACTGCTGCCATCCGTAAGGGCAGCGGACCCCGGCACCGAGGTCCTGGCGGACGGCTACTCCTGCCGCACCCAACTCACCCAGCTGGCGGGCCGGAAGGGCCGCCACCTGGCCGAGGTCCTGGCGGAGCGGCTGCCGTAGGCCCCACTGCCTGTGCGTCGAGCCGACCAGGCCCACTGTCGGCGCGCCCTGACGGACTGTCTCAACCGGCTGAATCATGCAAGCGTGCTTGATTGTTTCTCGTCGCGCTGCCACCCTCGCTCGACGAGAGCACTCGACGCACTCGACGCACTCGGCGAGGGCAAGAGAAGGCCGACACACGACAGACCCGACGACGGGAGCGACGCGTGTCCGAGACGGAGGCTCTGCTCGGCGATCTGCGGGCGGAGGGGGACGAGTTGGACGGCCTGGTGGCCGGGCTCGGGGGCGCGGAGTGGCGGATGGCGACGCCCGCGCCCGGGTGGACCATCGCCCACCAGATCGCCCATCTCGCGTGGACCGACGAGCGGGCCGTACAAGCCGCCGAGGACGTCCAGGGGTTCGCGGACGAGGTGCGCCGGGCGTGGGCCGCGCCGGACGCGTTCGTGGACGAGGGCGCCGAGCGCGGCGCGGCCGAGCCGCCCGAGGTGCTGCTGGGCCACTGGCGCGAGGGGCGGGAGCGGCTGCTCCGGACGCTGGCCGCGCAGCCGCCGCGTGCCCGGCTGCCGTGGTACGGGCCGCCGATGAGCGTGATGTCGATGGCGACCGCCCGGCTGATGGAGACCTGGGCGCACGGCCAGGACGTCGCCGATGCCCTGGGCGTGCACCGGGCCCCCACCGCCCGGCTGCGCCATGTGGCCCGGATCGGCGTCCGGGCGCGGGGCTACGCGTACGCGGCGCGGGGGATGGAGCCGCCGGCCGAGGAGTTCCGGGTCGAACTCACCGCCCCGGACGGTGAGGTGTGGGCGTACGGGCCGGAGGGCGCCGGTCAGCGGGTCACCGGGCCCGCGCTGGACTTCTGTCTGCTGGTGACCCAGCGGGCCCACCGCGACGATCTGGCCGTACGCGCCGAAGGTCCGGACGCGGACCGCTGGCTGGACATCGCCCAGGCGTTCGCGGGCCCGCCCGGCAAGGGTCGCGCCCCGGGGCAGCGGACGGAGCACAGCGGTGGTGATGCCTCAGATGACGCCGCAAGCCCCACCCCGCAGAGCGACGTTCCCGGACACCGCCCCGGAGGCGCCCCGTGACTCCTCCGCCCCGCCCCCTCCGTATCGGCAACGCCTCCGGCTTCTACGGCGACCGCTTCGACGCGTTGCGCGAGATGCTCACCGGCGGGCCCCTGGACGTGCTGACCGGTGACTACCTCGCCGAGTTGACCATGCTCATCCTGGGCCGGGACCGCGCCAAGGACCCCGCGCGGGGCTATGCCACGACCTTTCTGCGCCAGCTCGAGGACACCCTGGGGCTCGCCATGGAGCGCGGCGTACGGCTCGTCACCAACGCGGGCGGGCTCAATCCGGCCGGGCTGGCGGACGCGATCCGCGAGCTCGCCGAGCGGCTCGGGATCGGCTGCCGGGTGGCCCATGTCGAGGGCGACGACCTCCTCGGCGCCCGCGACTGGGGGCCCGGCGTGGTCACCGCCAACGCGTATCTCGGCGGGGCCGGGATCACGGCCTGTCTGCGCGGTGGAGCGGACGTGGTGGTCACCGGGCGGGTGACGGACGCCGCGCTGGTGACGGGCCCGGCCGCCGCGCACTTCGGATGGGCCGCCGACGACTGGGACGCGCTCGCCGGAGCCGTGGTCGCCGGGCACATCCTGGAGTGCGGTACCCAGGCGACCGGCGGCAACTACTCCTTCTTCGCCGAGCACGATGTCCGCCGCCCCGGCTTCCCCCTCGCCGAGATCCACCCCGACGGCTCCAGCGTGATCACCAAGCATCCGTACACCGGCGGCGCCGTCACGGTCGGGACCGTCACCGCCCAGCTCCTCTACGAGACGGCGGGCGCCCGCTACCCGGGCCCGGACGTCACCGCCCGGCTGGACTCGGTGCGGCTGGCCCAGGACGGCCCGGACCGGGTGCGCGTCCACGGCGTACGGGGCGAGGCGCCGCCCCGCACCCTCAAGACCGGCCTGACCCGGCTCGGCGGCCACCGCAACGAGGTGGTGTTCGTGCTCACCGGCCTGGACATCGAGGCCAAGGCGGCGCTCGTACGGGACCAGATGGAGGGGGCGATGAGCAAGTGCCGCCCCGCAGAGGTCCGCTGGACCCTCTCCCGCACCGACCATCCCGACGCGGCCGTGCAGGAGGAGGCGAGCGCACTGCTGCGGCTGGTGGTGCGCGACCGGGACCCGGAAGCGGTGGGCAGGGTGATCAGCGGCGCGGCCGTGGAACTGGCCCTCGCCAGCTACCCCGGCTTCCATGTCACCGCCCCGCCCGGAAAGGGCTCGCCTTACGGCGTCTTCGAGGCCGTGGAGACCCCGGCCGACACCGTGCCGCACTCCGCCGTGCTGCCGGACGGCTCCCGGCTGTCCGTTCCCCCGGCCCCCACCCCAGCCGCCGGTGGCCCGGTGCCGGAGCCCCCACTGCCGTTGCCGCCCCCGCTGCCGCCGGGCCCGACCCGCCGCGCCCCGCTCGGCGCGGTCGCCGGGGCCCGCAGCGGCGACAAGGGCGGCAGCGCCAACATCGGCGTCTGGGCGCGCGGCGAGGCCGCCTGGCGCTGGCTGGCCCACACCCTCACCACCGACCGGCTGCGCGAACTGCTCCCGGAGACGGCCGAGCTGAACATCACCCGCCATCCGCTGCCCCGGCTGCGGGCTCTCAACTTCGTCGTGGACGGCCTGCTCGGCGAGGGCGTCGCCGCGCAGGCCCGCTTCGACCCCCAGGCCAAGGCCGTCGGCGAATGGCTGCGCTCCCGCCATCTGGACATACCGGAGGTATTGCTGTGAACGCCCGTTCCGGTCTCTGGGCCGCAGCCGTTGGCGATGGGCCGTCCTCTCGCCGCCTGGACATACCGGAGGTATTGCTGTGACCGTGCTCGCGTCCGCGCTCGACCCCGCAGGCGCCGACCACACGGCCCATCGGGAGGCGATGCTCGCCAAGCTCGCCGAGTTGGAGGGCGAGCACGCCAAGGCGCTCGCCGGGGGCGGTGAGAAATACGTCCAGCGCCATCGCAAGCGCGGCAAGCTGCTGGTCCGCGAGCGGATCGAGATGCTGCTGGACCCGGACACCCCCTTCCTGGAGCTGTCGCCGCTGGCCGGCTGGGGCAGCGACTATCCGGTGGGCGCCTCGATCGTCACCGGCATCGGGGTGATCTCCGGTGTGGAGTGCCTGATCAGCGCCAACGACCCGACGGTACGCGGCGGGGCCAGCAACCCCTGGACGCTCAAGAAGGCGCTGCGCGCCCATGAGATCGCCCGCGCCAACCGGCTTCCGCTGGTCAGCCTCGTCGAGTCCGGCGGCGCCGATCTCCCCTCCCAGAAGGAGATCTTCATCCCCGGTGGGGCGATGTTCCGGGATCTCACCCGGCTGTCCGCTTCCGGAATCCCCACGATCGCCGTGGTCTTCGGCAACTCCACCGCCGGGGGCGCGTACATCCCCGGGATGTCCGACCACGTGATCATGGTCAAGGAGCGCTCCAAGGTCTTCCTGGGCGGTCCGCCGTTGGTGAAGATGGCCACCGGTGAGGAGAGCGACGACGAGTCGCTGGGCGGCGCCGAGATGCACGCCCGCACCTCCGGGCTCGCCGACTACTTCGCCACCGACGAGCCCGACGCGCTGCGCCAGGCCCGCCGGGTCGTGGCCCGCCTCAACTGGCGCAAGGCGCAGTCCGATCCGGGGCCCGCCGAACCGCCGAAGTACGACGCCGAGGAACTGCTCGGCATCGTTCCGAGCGATCTGAAGGTCCCCTTCGATCCGCGCGAGGTGATCGCCCGGATCGTCGACGGCTCGGACTTCGACGAGTTCAAGCCGCTGTACGGGCGCAGCCTGGTCACCGGCTGGGCGGAGCTGCACGGCTACCCCGTCGGGGTCCTGGCCAACGCCCAGGGGGTGCTGTTCAGCGAGGAGTCGCAGAAGGCCGCGCAGTTCATCCAGCTCGCCAACCAGCGCGACATCCCGCTGCTCTTCCTGCACAACACCACGGGCTACATGGTCGGCCGCGACTACGAGCAGGGCGGGATCATCAAGCACGGCGCCATGATGATCAACGCCGTCTCCAACTCCCGCGTCCCGCATCTGTCGGTGCTCATCGGCGCCTCGTACGGCGCCGGTCACTACGGGATGTGCGGCCGGGCGTACGACCCCCGCTTCCTCTTCGCCTGGCCCAGCGCCAAGTCCGCCGTGATGGGCCCGCAGCAGCTCGCCGGGGTGATGTCGATCGTCGCCCGGCAGTCCGCCGCCGCCAAGGGGCAGCCGTACGACGAGGAGGCCGACGCCGCGCTGCGCGCCATGGTGGAGCAGCAGATCGAGTCCGAGTCGCTGCCGCTCTTCCTCTCCGGGCGGCTCTACGACGACGGCGTCATCGACCCGCGCGACACCCGCACCGTGCTCGGCCTGTGTCTGTCCGCCCTGCACACCGCGCCGGTCGAGGGCGCGCGCGGTGGCTTCGGCGTCTTCCGGATGTGAGTGAGGAACCGTGAGCCGTGCCCGTTTGTCCGCCTGTTCGCTCGCTTCGTCCGCCGTGTTGGTGCGGGGTGTGTGTCGGGGTTTCGCTTCGGCGTCTTACGTCATGTGGGTGAGGAACCCGTGAGCCGCGCCTGTTTGTCCGCCTGTTCGCTCGCTTCGTCCGCCGTGTTGGTGCGGGGTGTGTGTCGGGGTTTCGCTTCGGCGTCTTACGTCATGTGGGTGAGGAACCCGTGATTCGTTCCCTCCTGGTCGCCAACCGCGCCGAGATAGCGCGGCGTATCGTCCGCACCTGCCGTGACCTCGGCATCGACACCGTCGCGGTGCACTCCGACGCGGACGCCGACGCGCCCCACGCGCGCGAGGCCGACTCCGCCGTAAGGCTGCCGGGCGACGCCCCGGCCGACACCTATCTGCGCGGCGATCTCCTGGTGAAGGCCGCCCTGGCCGCCGGGGCCGACGCCGTCCACCCCGGCTATGGCTTCCTCTCCGAGCACGCCGACTTCGCGCGCGCCGTAAGGGCCGCGGGGCTGCTGTGGGTGGGGCCGCCGCCCGAGGCGATGGAGGCCATGGCCTCCAAGACCCGCGCCAAGGAGATCATGCGCAAGGCGGGCGTACCGCTGCTCGATCCGCTCGACCCGGCCGAGGTCACCGCCGGCGATCTGCCCGTGCTGGTCAAGGCGGCGGCGGGCGGCGGCGGCCGGGGCATGCGGGTGGTGCGCGAGCTGGCCGCGCTCCCCGCCGAACTCGACTCCGCCCGCGCCGAGGCGGCCTCCGCCTTCGGCGACGGCGAGATCTTCGTGGAGCCCTATATGGAGGGCGCCCGCCATGTCGAGGTCCAGGTGCTCGCCGACACCCACGGCACCGTGTGGACCCTCGGCACCCGCGACTGCTCCCTCCAGCGCCGCCACCAGAAGGTCATCGAGGAGGCCCCGGCCCCCGGGCTGGCGGAGGAACTGCGGCGCACCCTGGCCGAGTCGGCGGCGAACGCGGCGCGCGCGATCGGCTACGAGGGCGCGGGCACGGTGGAGTTCCTGGTCTCGCCCTCGGGGCGGGCGTACTTCCTGGAGATGAACACCCGCCTCCAGGTCGAGCACCCGGTCACCGAGGAGATCCACGGCCTCGACCTGGTGGCGCTGCAACTGCGGATCGCGGAGGGGGAGCGGCGGGGGGGCCGGCCCCCCCCCCCCCCCCCGGCCCCCCCCCCCCCCCCCCCCCGCGCCCCCCCCCCCCCCCCCCCCGGGGCGGCCCGCCGCCGGGGACACGCCCCGCCCG
>NZ_JBHYVB010000018.1:54571-65092 GCF_042750115.1 Streptomyces sp. NPDC059455 | reverse complement strand
TGGGGGCGCCGCAACTGCGGATCGGGGCGGGGGCGCGGCTCGCCCCCGACCCCCCGGCGCCCCGGGGGCACGCCGTCGAGGCGCGGCTGTACGCCGAGGACCCGGCGCGCGACTGGCGGCCGCAGACGGGGATCCTGCACCGGCTGGAGGTACCCGGGCTGCGGGTGGACTCCGGGCCGGACGGCGGCGACGCGATCGGCGTCCACTACGACCCGATGCTGGCCAAGGTCATCGCCGTGGCCCCCACCCGGGCCGAGGCGGTGCGGCGGCTGGCCCACGGGCTGGAGCGGGCCCGGATCCACGGTCCGGTGACCAACCGGGAGCTGCTCGTACGGGCGCTGCGCCATCCGGAGTTCGTGGCGGGCCGTATGGACACCGGGTTCCTCGAACGCCATCTGCCCGAGCTGACCGCTCCCTCCGATGGCGACTCCGATGGTGACTCCGATGGTGACGAGGCGGCTGCGCTCGCCGCCCTCGCCGCCGCCCTGGCCGACGCGGCGCGGCGGCCGGCGACCGTGGCCGGGCGGCTGGGCGGCTGGCGCAATGTGCCCTCCCAGCCGCAGCTGAGGAGCTACCGCGCCGAACCGGGCGGCACCGAGCACGAGGTGCGCTACCGCCTCACCCGTGATGGGCTGCTCGCGGAGGGCCTCTCCGACGTCCGGCTGCTGGGCGCCGAGCTGGGGCGGGATGCCGAGCCGGGACGGGCCGCCGAGCCGGGGCGGGATGCCGAGCCGGCGCGGGTCGTCCTTGTCGTGGCCGGGGTCCGGCGGACGTTCGAGGTGACGGCCTATGGGGACCGCCGCTATGTCGACACGCCAAAGGGCGGCCATGTGTTCACCGCGCTGCCCCGCTTCCCCGACCCCACCGCCCGCACCGAACCGGGCTCGCTGCTGGCGCCCATGCCGGGCACGGTGGCGCGGGTCGCCGAGGTGGCGGTCGGGGACCGGGTCGAGGCCGGACAGCCCCTGCTGTGGCTGGAGGCCATGAAGATGGAGCACCGCGTCACCGCGCCCGCCGCCGGGGTGCTCACCGCCCTGCACGCCGCCCCCGGCCGCCAGGTCGAGGTCGGAGCCCTGCTCGCCGTCGTGGCGGCGGGCGAGTGACCCGGCCCCGCCCACCGCACGGGCCGGGCAGTCCGTACGGGCCGCGCAGCTCGTGCGGTCCGTACGGGTCGCGCGGCATCGCAGCGGCCCGCGACGCGACGCGTCACAGCTGGACCGCGCAACGCACCGCAAGGGGCCCGCACAGCACAGCGCACGTGGCCCGCACAACGCACGCACGTGGGAGGAGCCGTCCATGACCAGCCCGCACACGCCCGTGGACACCCCGGAGCGCGTGGCGCTCCGCGCCGCGGTGTCGTCCTTCGCCAAGGGACACGCCCCGGGCGGCCCCCAGGAGGGCGAGGGGGCCGCCGAACTGTGGGCCGAGGCAGGAAAGCTGGGTTACCTCGGCGTCAACCTCCCCGAGGAGTACGGCGGCGGGGGCGGCGGCATCACCGAGCTGTCCATCGTCCTGGAGGAGCTGGGCGCGGCGGGCTGCCCGCTGCTCATGCTCGTCGTCTCGCCCGCCATCTGCGGCACCGTCATCGCCCGGTTCGGCACCGCCGAGCAGAAGGAGCGCTGGCTGCCCGGTCTGGCCGACGGCAGCATCACCATGGCCTTCGGCATCACCGAGCCCGACGCCGGATCCAACTCGCACCGCATCACCACCACCGCCCGCCGGGACGAGGGCGGCGGCTGGATACTCAACGGCCGTAAGGTCTTCATCACCGGTGTGGACAACGCCGACGCGATCCTCATCGTCGGCCGCACGGAGGATGCCAGGACCGGGAAGCTCAAGCCCTGTCTGTTCATCGTCCCGCGCGAGACCCACGGCTTCACCCACCACCACATCCCCATGGAACTGGCCGCCGCGGAGAAGCAGTTCGAGCTGGTGCTGGACGACGTACGGCTGCCCGCCGACGCCCTGGTGGGCGACGAGGACGCCGGGCTGCTCCAGCTGTTCGCGGGGCTCAACCCGGAGCGCATCATGACGGCGGCGTTCGCGCTGGGCATGGGCCGCTACGCGCTCGACAAGGCCGTGGACTACGCCCGTACCCGCCAGGTGTGGAAGGAGCCCATAGGCGCCCACCAGGCGATCGCCCACCCCCTCGCCCAGGCCCATATCGAGCTGGAGCTGGCCCGGCTGATGATGGCGAAGGCGGCGTACCTGTACGACGAGGGCGATGACGCGGGCGCGGGCGAGGCCGCCAACATGGCCAAGTACGCGGCCGGGGAGGCCGCGGTGAGGGCGGTGGACCAGGCCGTGCACACCCTTGGCGGCAACGGCCTGACCGCCGAGTACGGGCTGGCGCGGCTGATCACGGCCGCCCGGGTGGCCCGGATCGCCCCCGTCAGCCGGGAGATGATCCTCAACTATGTCTCCCACCAGACCCTGGGCCTGCCCAAGTCGTACTGAGCGGCGAGGCGGGCGGCGCCGGGCCGTACTGAGCGGGCTCAAGTCGTACTGAGCGGGCTCAGGTCGTACGCGGCGGGCTCAGGTCGTACGCGGCGGGCGTCGGCCCCGCTGAGTCGGCGCCGGGCCCGCCGCAGTCGTAGGGAGCTCGCGGGTAGGGCAGAACGGACAGGTAGGTCCATCGAGCTGAGGGGAACGGCCATGGTGCTGCGCAGCGAGTATCCCGATGTACCGCCCGTCGATCTGCCCATCCACGACGCCGTACTGGCCCGCGCGGCCGAGGAGTTCGGCGACCTGACCGCGCTGGTGGACGGCGTGACCGGGGCGGCCCTGAGCTATGCCGCGCTGGACCGCGCGACGCGCCGGATCGGGGCCGCGCTGGCCGAGGCGGGGGTGCGCAAGGGCGATGTGGTGGCCCTGCACAGCCCCAACTCGATCATGTACCCACCGGCGTTCTACGGCGCCACTCGCACCGGGGCCGCGGTCACCACGGTGCATCCGCTGGCCACACCGGAGGAGTTCGCCAAGCAGCTCCGGGACGCGGCCGCGTCCTGGATCATCACCGTCTCGGCGCTGCTGGGCGTGGCCCGGCAGGCCGCCGAACGTGCCGGCGGGATACGGGAGATCTTCGTGTGCGACGAGGCGAGCGGCCATCGCTCGCTGCGCTCCATGCTGAGCGGCACCGCGCCCGAACCGGTGGTGGAGATCGACCCGGCCGAGGACATCGCCGTCCTGCCGTACTCCTCCGGCACCACCGGCACCCCCAAGGGCGTGATGCTCACCCATCGCAACGTGGCCACCAACCTCGCGCAGGTGGAGACGCTGGTGCCCAACCGGCCGGGGGAGCGGGTGCTGGCCGTTCTGCCGTTCTTCCACAGCTACGGCCTTACGGCGCTCATGAACGCACCGCTCCGCAACGGCGGCACGGTGATCGTGCTGCCCCGCTTCGAACTCGACACCTTCCTCGCGGCGATCGAGAAGCACCGCGCCCAAGCGCTTTATGTGGCCCCGCCGATCGTGCTCGCGCTCGCCAAGCATCCGGCGGTGGATGGGCATGACCTCTCGTCGGTGCGGTATGTGCTGAGCGCGGCGGCCCCGCTGGACGCCCGGCTCGCGGAGGCGTGCGCCCAGCGGCTCGGCGTACCGCCGCTGCTGCAGGCGTTCGGGATGACGGAGCTGTCCCCGGGCTCCCATCTGGTGCCGCGCGACGCGAAGAACGCCCCGCCCGGGACCGTCGGGAAGCTGCTGCCGAGCACCGAGATGCGCATCGTCGACCCGGACAGCGGTGCGGACCTGGCCGTGGGCGAGGACGGCGAGATCGTCATCCGCGGACCGCAGGTGATGAAGGGCTACCTGGGCCGCCCCGAGGACACCGACGCGATGATCGACGCCGAGGGCTGGCTGCACACCGGCGACGTCGGGCATGTGGACGCGGACGGCTGGCTGTATGTGGTGGACCGGGTGAAGGAGCTGATCAAGTACAAGGGCTATCAGGTCGCACCGGCCGACCTGGAGGCCGTGCTGCTCGCCCATGAGGCCGTCGTCGACGCCGCCGTGATCGGGGTGACGGACGGGGCGGGCAACGAGATCCCCAAGGCGTATGTGGTGCCCAGGCCCGGGACCCGGATCTCGGAGGACGAGCTGATCGCGTACGTTGCCGGACAGGTGGCCCCGTACAAGAAGGTGCGCCGCGTGGAGTTCACGGACGCCGTGCCGCGCTCGGCCACCGGCAAGATCCTCAGGCGTGAACTGCGCGCCAGGGAAAGGAGTTCGACCGCCCCATGACCGACGGCCCCACGACCGGCCCCACGGCCGCCCCCACGACCGGCCGCCCGCTGAACGACGGCCTTGCGGCTGACGGCTCCACGGCCGACGGCCTTGCGGCCGTGGGGTCGCCGACTGGAGACCTCACGGCCGGAGGACTGCCGACCGGAGTACCACCGACTGGAGGGCCCACCCCGTCCGGCGCGCCTCTGCCCCTCGTACGGGTCGCCTCCGCGCGCGGGATCACCACCCTCACACTGGACTCGCCGCACAACCGCAACGCCCTCTCCTCGCGCCTGGTCGCCGAGTTGCGCGAGGCGCTGGCGGCGGCCGGGCGGGACGACCGAGTGCGGGCGGTGCTGCTCACCCACACCGGTACCACCTTCTGCGCGGGCGCGGATCTGAGCGAACCGCCCTCGGCGTCCGGGGCGTCCGGTCTGGTGGATCTGTTGCGGTCGATCGTGGAACTGCCCAAGCCGGTGGTCGCCCGCGTCACCGGGCACGTACGGGCCGGTGGGCTCGGGCTGCTCGGGGCCTGCGACATCTCGGCGGCCGGGCGCGGCGCCAGTTTCGCCTTCACCGAGGCGCGGCTCGGCCTCGCCCCGGCCGTCATCTCGATGCCGCTGCTGCCCCGGCTGGACCGGCGCGCGGCGGCACGCTACTACCTCACGGGGGAGCGGTTCGACGCCGCCGAGGCGGCCCGGATCGGGCTGGTGACGCTCGCGGACCCGGAGGGTGACGCGGACGAGGCGCTGGCGCCCGTCCTGGACGGGCTGCGCCGCGGCTCCCCGCAGGGCCTGGCCGAGTCCAAGCGGCTGGTGACCGCCGATGTGCTGCGCGCCTTCGACCGGGACGGCGAGGCGCTGGCCGCGCTGTCGGCCCGCCTCTTCGCCTCCGAGGAGGCGCGTGAGGGCATGACATCGTTCCTGGAGCGGCGCGACCCGGCGTGGGTGCGGCAGACGGCTTCCGACGCGGGGACGGCGGCCGAGGCGGGGGCGATACCGGACGCGGGGGCGGCACCGGACGCGGGACGGGCACCGGATGCGGCGGCCGCAGGGGACACGGGGGCCACAGGCCCCGCCGGGGCGTCCCGATGACCCCCCGTACGGCATTGCGCGACCCCAAGCAGGACCGCAGCCGCGCCACCCGCAGGCGGCTGCTGGAGGCCGCCGTGGCCTGCCTCGCCGAACGCGGCTGGGCCGGTTCCACGGTCGCGGTGGTCGCCGAGCGGGCCGGGGTGTCGCGGGGCGCGGCCCAGCACCACTTCCCGACCCGTGAGGACCTCTTCACGGCCGCCGTCGAGCATGTCGCCGAGGAGCGCTCGGCCGAGGTGCGCGGCCTCCCCGCCCCACACGGGGAGGGCCGCGTCCCCGCGGTGGTCGAGGCGCTGGTCACCCTGTACACCGGCCCGCTCTTCCGGGCCGCCCTCCAGCTGTGGGTGGCGGCCTCGTACGAGGAGCAGTTGGGCGCCCGGGTGACCGCCCTGGAGGCGAAGATCGGCCGGGAGACGCATCGGATGGCGGTGGAGCTGCTGGGTGCCGACGAGTCGGTGCCGGGCGTCCGGGAGGCCGTCCAGGGCCTGCTCGACATGGGACGGGGCCTGGGACTGGCCAATCTGCTGACGGACGACGGCCACCGCCGGGAGCGGGTCGTGGCCCAGTGGTCGCGGATCCTGGAGGGGATCCTGACCCCGAAGGACCCGGACGACCACCCGGCCGGCGACGACCCGGCCGGCGACGACCCGGCCGGCGACGACCCGGCCGGCGATCACCCCGCCCCGGCCGCCTCCTGGCCTACCGCGAGCTGGCCTACCGCGAGCTGGCCTACCGCGGGCTGACCTACCGCGAGGCGGTGTCCCCGTAGCCGTCGACCTCGTGCGGGCTGCGCGCGCCGGGGCCGATGTACCGGGCCGACGGCCGCACCAGACGGCCGGTCCGCTTCTGCTCCAGGATGTGCGCGCTCCAGCCCGCGGTACGGGCGCAGGTGAACATCGAGGTGAACATGGGCGCCGGGACCTCGGCGAAGTCCAGCACGATGGCCGCCCAGAACTCCACGTTCGTCGCCAGCACCCGGTCCGGCCTGCGGTTGTGGAGCTCGTCCAGGGCGGCCCGCTCCAGCGCCTCGGCGACCTGGAAGCGCGGTGCGCCCAGCTCTTTGGCGGTGCGCCGCAGCACCCGCGCCCGTGGGTCCTCGGCGCGGTAGACCCGGTGGCCGAAGCCCATCAGCCGCTCGCCCCGGTCCAGGGCCTGCTTGACGTAGCGGGTGGCGTCGCCGGTGCGCTCGATCTCCTCGATCATGCCGAGCACCCGGGAGGGCGCGCCGCCGTGCAGCGGCCCCGACATGGCGCCCACCGCGCCGGACAGCGCGGCGGCCACATCGGCGCCGGTGGAGGCGATGACGCGGGCGGTGAAGGTGGAGGCGTTCATGCCGTGCTCGGCCGCCGAGGTCCAGTACGCGTCGACGGCGGCCACATGCTTGGGGTCCGGCTCACCGCGCCAGCGCCGCATGAAGCGCTCCACGATGGTTCCGGCCTTGTCGATCTCCCGCTGCGGCACCATCGGCTTCCCCTGGCCACGGGCCGACTGGGCCACGTAGGACAGGGCCATCACCGCCGCGCGCGCCAGGTCCTCACGGGCCTGCCGCTCGTCGATGTCCAGCAGCGGTTTGAGACCCCAGACGGGCGCGAGCATGGCCAGCGCGGACTGCACATCGACCCGGACGTCCCCGGAGTGGACCGGGATGGGGAACGGCTCGGCGGCCGGCAGTCCCGGGTTGAAGGCGCCGTCGACCAGCAGACCCCAGACGTTCCCGAAGGAGACATGGCCCACCAGGTCCTCGATGTCCACGCCTCGGTAGCGGAGCGCGCCGCCTTCCTTGTCGGGTTCGGCGATCTCCGTCTCGAACGCGACGACTCCTTCGAGTCCGGGTACGAAGTCGGACATCAGGCGGCTCCTCATGATGCGGACGACGGTCGGCGGCGGACGGTGCCGGAACGGTTACGCGGCCGCCTGACACGGCTCGCGGTCCGTACCGGTCACTCCGTGGTGTGCCCCGTGCGGGTGGTGGTCACCCAACCGCGGCGGGGAGTGACCTCCGGGACACGGGGGGTGGTGCCTGCCCAGGCGCCGAACAGGCGGCGCGTGGTCCGCTCAGTCTGGTGCGTGCGCTGCCCATGGGGAAGCGTGAGAAGCGGCACATCCCCTCCGGAACGCGGGAGGGTTACGGGGTGCCGGGGCGGGGGAGGGAGAGCGCTCTTCCGGGGTCGCCCGTGCGACGGACCGATGATGTTGCAAGATATGCCCGTGCCTCACGTTGACTCGGAGCCCTCGGCTTCCTCCGCGCGTACGTACGACCCGGCCGCCATGCGCGAGCACTACCGCGCGGCCGGCTTCGACGAGGCGGACCTGGCGGGTGATCCGTTCCGCCAGTTCACCCGGTGGTTCGAGGATGCCGTCGGCAGCGGGCTGTTCGAGCCGAACGCCATGGTCGTCTCGACGGCCGACGCGCAGGGCCGCCCCAGCTCCCGCACGGTCCTGATGAAGAGCTTCGACGAGCGCGGCTTCGTCTTCTACACCAACTACGGCTCCCGCAAGGGCCGTGAGCTGGGCGAGAACCCGCATGTCGCCCTGCTCTTCCCCTGGCACCCCATCGCCCGGCAGGTGATCGTGACGGGCACCGCGCGGCGCACCGGCCGGGACGAGACGGCGGCGTACTTCCGCACCCGGCCGCACGGCTCGCAGCTGGGGGCGTGGGCGAGCTCGCAGTCCACGGTGGTGGGCTCGCGGGAGGAGCTGGACCGCTCGTACGAGGAGCTGGCGGACCGCTATCCGCCGGGCGAGCAGGTGCCGGTGCCGCCGGAGTGGGGCGGGTTCCGGGTGGTGCCGGAGGCGGTGGAGTTCTGGCAGGGCCGGGAGAACCGGCTGCACGACCGGCTGCGGTACGTCCGGCTGCCCGAGGAGGAGGGCGGCTGGCGGGTGGAGCGGCTGTACCCGTAGTGGGGCGGCTGTGCTCGTAGTCGTAAGGGGGCGGTTGCGCCCGTAGTGGGGCGGTTGCGCTCGTAAGGGGGCGGCTGTGCCCGTAAGGAGGGGCGCCGACGGCCGTAAGGGCGTTGTGTCCGTGTAGGGGAGCGCCGATGGCCGGTAAGTGCCTCGTGCGGGGCCGCCTCGTTCTCGGGACTCGGCCCTGAGAACGCTCTGAGACGCTCTGAGAACGCGGACAACCCGCGGGTCTCTCCCCTGACGCCCTGAGGCGGAAGGGGGCCGGTCGGACGTACCGGCGACCCGCGGGTTGGGTGACTGCTTGGGATTGGCCGGCCGCGCACCTCTGGTGCGCCTGTCCGGCGAATGCGCTGAGCGCGACGACGGACTGCTAGCCCGCAGTCACCTCACGCGTCCGGATTTCATACATCTGCCGAACCACCTCCCTTCTCGTGTACCGACACACTAAGAACCCCCTCCTGCCACACACAAGCGAATTTCCGTGAGGCAACGATTTCGACGAATGCGGTGTGGCGCGTGTCACGTTCGAGTTCAATGTCCGACGTGCCCCACCACAGACAGCCACGTCCAGCAAGGGGTGTCAGGTGAGCGCTTCACAACGTTCCGAACCCGCACGTCCAGCGCGTTCCGCCCGGTCCTCGCGGGAGGTCCCGGGACAGCCGGGCGCGGCCCCGTCGGCGTCCGGCCACCCCGACTGTCCGGACGGCCCCGGGCGGCCCGACTCCGAACTGCTCGCCGCGCTGCTCGACGGGATGGACGCCGCCCTGTGCGCGTTCGACGCCGACGGCACGGTGACCCACTGGAACCACGAGGCCGAGCGCATCCTCGGCTGGACGGCGGCGGAGGCGGTCGGCCGCAAGGGGCTGGGCGGCTGGGCGGCCCGCCCGGGGGACGCCCGGGACGTCGAGGCGCGCCTTACGGAGGCCATGGGCGCCACGGGACGCCGGGTGCACGAGTTCGCGCTGCTGACCAAGGACGGCGGCCGGGTCCTGGTCCGTACCCAGTCCTCGGGGGTGCCGGGCGCGGACGGCCGCCCGGCCGGGGTGTACTGCGCCTTCAGCGAGGTGCACGCCCAGGTCGACCTGGAGCGGTCGATCGCGCTGAGCGAGGCGCTGCTGGACGACGCGTCCTGGAACGTGGTCCTCGTCGACGCGGATCTGCGAGTGGCCGTCGTCAACGCCAACGCGGCGGGCGCGCTGCGCACCGCCCGTAAGGCCGCGCCCGGACGGCCGCTGGGCGACTTCCTGGACCAGGGCGTGGAGGAGGCGGAGGCCGCGCTCCAGCACGTCCTGGCGGAGGGCGCGCCCCCGGCGCCCACCGAGCTGTGGGTGACGCTGCGGGACGCCGACGCCGACGCGGCGGACGGCCTCGAGGGCGCGGAGGGCGTGCGCTACGAACTGCTCGACGACGACGAGGCGGTGCGCGGCGAGGGCGGCGACCGGGTCGAGGCCGGGGCGGCGGCGCGGCGCCGCTGCTGGCGCAGCGGCTTCCTCCGGCTGGCCTCACCGCTCACCGAGGAACCGGCGCCGCTCGGAGTGGCCTGGATCTTCCAGGACGTGACGGAGGTGAAGGGCCAGGAGCAGGAGAGCGCCCGGATGCGCTTCCGGGGCAACCAGCTGCACCGGGCGGCGCGGGCGGCGGCCGAGTGCGAGGACCCGATGGAGGCCGCCTCGGTCCACCTGGACTTCGCACTGGCGGGCTTCGCCGACCACGCCCTGATCGACCTGGTCCTGGACCCGCCGCCGGGCGCCCCGGCCGACCGGATCCGGCTGGTCCGGGCGGCGGCCACGCCCACCGGCGCCCCCGGCCCCTGCCCGCCCGTCGTCCCCGGCGGCATCCCGCTGGCCTATCCGGAGGGCCATCCGGCGCTCCAGGCGGCCGAGCGCTGCGGTTCGGTACGGGCGAGCGCGAGACGCTCGGACGAGTCGGGGGCGGCCCAGTGGGCGGCGGCCCGCAAATGGCCGGAGGGCGCGGTGCACGGCCTGTGCGCGGTGCTGCGCAGCCGCGGCCGCACCCTCGGCGTGGTCACCTTCCTGCGCACCTCCAGCCGCCGGGCCTTCGACCGGACGGACGCGACGTACGCGGAGGACGTCGCGGCCCGGGTCGCGGCCTCGGTGGACCTGGCCGCACGCAGGCGCTGACGTCGTGCTGGGCGGTGCTGACGCGGCACCCGGAACCGGCCGCGCGCCCCGCCCCCCCCCGGGGGCCCGCCCCCCGGGGGCCCGCCGGGGGGCCCGCACCGCGCGGCGCCCCGCCCCGGGCGCGCGCGCGCGCAGAACAAAACCGCGCACACCCAAGGCACACA
>NZ_JBHYVB010000018.1:48605-54561 GCF_042750115.1 Streptomyces sp. NPDC059455 | reverse complement strand
TTTTTTTATTTCCTCACTGCCGGGACCGGGGCGGGGGCGCGGCCCCCCGGGGGGCGGGGCCCGGCGGATCACCGGCGGCGGACCGTCATCGGCGGATCACCGGCGGCGGACCGTCATCGGCGATAAAAAATCCGGTCTCCGTACTCGGCCATCACCTTACGGTTCCACTCGTGCCCGCCGTCCACGTTCCCCGACCTCAGCATGGGCGGCTCGATCCCGCGCTCGGCCAGTTCCCCGATCCCGGCCGCCACCATGGACTGCATGATCGCGCTCGTCACGACGGTGGACGCGGGGGCGAAGGGCGCGCCGACGCCGTCCGCCGTGAGCTCCGCGTCCCCGACCGCGATCTTGTTGTCGACGACCAGGTCGCAGTGGTCCTTGAGGAAGCCACCGGAAGGGTTGCGCGAGGTCGTACCGGTCGCGTAACCGACCGAGGTCAACCCGATCACCTTGATGCCGCGCTCCCGCGCGCTGATGGCCATCTCCACCGGCAGGGCGTTGCGCCCGGACAGCGAGATCACGATCAGCAGGTCCCCGGCCTGGAGCGGGCTGCTGTCGAGGACGGTCGTGGCGAGCCCGTCGACGCGTTCGAGCGCGCTGCCCAGGGTGGCGGGGACGACGTCCACACCCACCGCACCCGGCACCGGCAGCAGGTTCATCAGCGCGAGCCCGCCCGCGCGGTAGACGACGTCCTGTGCGGGCAGGGAGGAGTGCCCGGCGCCGAACGTGAAGAGGCGGCCGCCCGCGGCGACGGTATCGGCGATCAGGGTGCCCGCCGCGGCGATATGCTCACCCTCCTCGTCCCGCACCTGCCGCAGCAGGCCGATGGCCGCGTCGAAGAATCGACCGGCCGGTTTGGACTCGCTCATCAACGCGTCGCCTTCCCTGTGGGGGGTTTCGATCATGACGCTGTGAATAGCAGCCCGGTCCCTTGCGGCGGAAGGGGCCGACTCGGCCCCGTTGTCGGTGGGATGCGTCAGAATTGGTTGAGGGCCACCGCACGACACTTCGAGGGGCACGCATGTCCGGACTGATCGACACCACGGAGATGTATCTCCGCACCATCCTCGAGCTCGAGGAGGAGGGCGTGGTCCCCATGCGCGCCCGGATCGCGGAGCGGCTCGAACAGAGCGGTCCGACGGTCAGCCAGACAGTGGCGCGGATGGAGCGCGATGGGCTGGTCACGGTCGCGGGCGACCGCCATCTGGAGCTGACCGAGGAGGGCCGCCGGCTGGCCACGCGCGTGATGCGCAAGCACCGGCTCGCGGAGTGCCTGCTCGTCGATGTGATCGGGCTGGAGTGGGAGCAGGTCCACGCCGAGGCGTGCCGCTGGGAGCATGTGATGAGCGAGGCGGTGGAGCGGCGGGTGCTGGAGCTGCTCCGCCATCCGACCGAGTCGCCGTACGGAAACCCGATTCCGGGCCTGGAGGAGCTGGGCGAGAAGGCCGAGGCCGATCCGTTCCTGGACGAGTCCATGGTGAGCCTGCGTGAGCTGGAGCCGGGCTCGGAGGGCAAGACGGTGGTGGTGCGCCGCATCGGCGAGCCCATCCAGGCCGACGCCCAGGTGATGTACACGCTGCGGCGGGCCGGGGTGCAGCCGGGCTCCGTGGTGAGCGTCACCGAGTCGCCGGGCGGGGTGCTGGTCGGCAGCAGCGGTGAGGCGGCGGAGCTGGAGGCGGAGATCGCCTCGCATGTCTTCGTGGCCAAGCGCTGACGCTCCCTGGCCTCGCTTCCCCTACACCGAGCTGGCCTCGCTTCCCCTACACCGAGCTGGCCTCGCTTCTCAATATCGCGCTGACCTCGTCTCCTGACACCGAGCTGGCCGCGCTTCCCAACACCGTGCCGGCCTCGCCTCCCAATACCGCGCGAACACACCCCCGCACACCCTCCCGCGCCTCGACACGCTGACCGATACACCCGGTTCAAGTCATTCGGCCGTCACGACCTGCGACGACGGATTTTCCCGATACCGGAGTCGACAGAAACCGAGCGGGCCGGGCCGCCGCGTGCGACGCTGTCGCTGACGCTCGGATCGTCAGGGGAGGGGGTCCGGTGGGCCCAATGGGCTGTGCCGCCGTGGGGGTGTTCTCGAGCGAGGGCCCCGGTGCCGACAGGTGCCGGGGCCCCGCTTCCCCATGTCCCCCCGCTGGGCCCCGGTGCGCACGGACCGCGCGAACGCGGCCGGTGCGACCCGGGGCCCTGGTGACCCGGAGCCCCGAGCTCCCAGGGTCGTCCCCCGCGGACTCCCTTCCCCGAGCAGTCCGCCTCCCGCTAGCTGTCTCCCCAGGGCGCAGACGATCAATCCCCGAGCACGGTCACTCGAACGAGGGGTGTTGGACGGCAATGCCCCCGTGTTCGAATATGAGTTCGATACTGTGAGGGTGTTCGAGAGGATTGGAGGTGCCAGACCACATGGTGCGACGTATCGAAGTGAGCGGGGCCGGCGGCGTGCGGCTCGCCGCCTGGGAGTTCACCGATCCGCCCAAGGCAGGCGCTGGCCGCGAGGGGGCGCGGGGTCCCGGAGTGCTGTTGCTCCATGGGTTGCTGGGCCGGGCCGCCCACTGGGCGGAGACGGCCCGCTGGCTCTCCACCCGCTATCGGGCGGTCGCCCTCGACCAGCGCGGCCATGGCCGCAGCCAGAAGCCAGCCGAGGGGCCGTTCGACCGCTCCAGCTATGTGGACGACGCCGAGGCGGCCGTGGAGCAGCTCGGCCTCGCCCCCGTGACCCTGATCGGCCATGCCATGGGCGCCCTCACCGCCTGGCAGCTCGCCGCCCGCCGCCCCGATATGGTCCGGGCGCTGGTCATCTGCGATATGCGGGCCTCGGCCCTCGGCGCCGCCTCGCAGCGCGAGTGGGCCGAGTGGTTCCGCTCCTGGCCGGTGCCGTTCGCGACGCTCGCCGATGTGCGCAAGTGGTTCGGTGAGGACGATCCGACGCTGGAGCGCCCGAATCCGCCCCGGGGTGACTTCTTCGCAGAGGTCATGGCCGAGCGCTCGGACGGCTGGCGCCCGGCGTTCTCCTGCCGCCAGATGCTGAAGGTCCGTGACACCTGGGTCAATGACGCCCATTGGGAGGAGCTCGCGCTGGTCGAGTGCCCCACCCTGGTCGTGCGCGGGCTGGACGGTGAGCTGGGCCGCGCGGAGGCGCAGGAGATGGTCCGTGTGCTGCCCCGCGGGCAGTATGCGGAGGTGGTGGACGCGGGCCATCTCGTCCATTACGACCAGCCGGACGGCTGGCGCCGCGCCGTGGAACCCTTCCTGGCCTCGGTCCTGCCTGTCTAACGGCACCGCGTGGCCCAACCCCGATGATGCGGCGCCCGGTTCGGAAACGTCCCGTTCAGAACGTCCAAACGTCCCGTTCAGAACGTCCAGACGAAGGGCTCGCCGCCAATCTCCGTCCACATGATCTCGACCGACCTCGCCCGCGCGGGAATCAGGAAGGTGTTGCAGAGCAGATAGCTCTGCCCGCTCCTCCAGTTCTTGATCTCATCCGAGTCCGCGCATCCCTTGGGCCGTCCGGCGGTGCCGGTGACCTTCGCTCCGCGCCGCCCGTTCGCGTACACCTCCGCGTAGTCCCCGACCCGCGGATACTCCTTCACGGTGGCCCCGCGCACATGGGTGTACTTCACATAGGCCACTGCGGGCACCTTGCCCTCGGCGTCCGCCGGGTTCGACACCAGCGCCTTAGCCTCGGCCGCCGTGCCGATGTCGACCTTCTGTGCCGCGATCCGGTAGGTGGGCTCGACCCCGGTGTCCTCCTTGAACGCACGCGTACCGGTCTGGCCCGGCTGGAGCGGCGGCTCACCTTCCGATCGCATACCGACCTTCTGCGTACCGCTCTGGTGACCATCGGTGACACCCGAGGGGGAAGTGTGCCGTGCGTTCTCGGATGTATCGCCCTTTTCGCCGAATGGTCCGCACGCGGTCAGGGCGAGAGCCAGTACGGCAACGGGCGCGCCGGTACGCAGCCACGTTGTCTTGGTCAACGGCAAGTGGAACTCCAATGCGGGAACGTGGCCTCATCGCGTTCGGGTGTGATCCCTTGCACGCGATCGACGGTTCGTCGATCCTACGAGTCCTCTACTCCCTTACAGCAATGGGAAATTGACCAGTAATGGACAGGTGAAGGGAAGCACATGATCGGTGGCGACATCACGGAACCGGAACCCGGCAAGGACTGGGCGGCATTTCAGTACGAGATCTATCTGAACGGGATGACCGGCGCCGTTCCCCGGCTTCCCGCCGATCTCACCCGGCTCGAGGAGCTGGCCGAGGCGCGGCTGGGGCCGGGGCCGGTGGGCTATGTGGCGGGCAGCGCGGGCAGCGGCAGCACCGAGCGGGCCAACCGGGCGGCGTTGGACCGGCATCGGATCGTGCCCCGGATGCTCCGTGACGTACGGCGGCGGAATCTGTCGGTCGAGCTGTTCGGCACCCGGCTGCCCGCGCCGCTCGCGCTCGCGCCGATCGGCGTGCTGTCGATCATGCACCCGGACGCCGAGTGCGCGGCGGCGCGGGCCGCCGCGGCGCAGGGCGTGCCGTTCATCCTCTCGTCCGCGTCCAGTACGCCTATGGAGCGGGTGGCGGAGGCGATGGGGGACGGCGAGCGGTGGTTCCAGCTCTACTGGGGCAAGGACCGCGAGGTCACCAGGAGCTTTCTGAGCCGGGCCAAGTCCTGTGGATTCACGGCCCTGGTGGTCACCCTCGACACCCCGCTGCTGGCCTGGCGGCCGCGCGATCTCGACCAGGCGTATCTGCCGTTCCTGCACGGTGTCGGCACCGCCAACTACTTCACCGATCCGGCGTTCCAGGCCGGACTCGCCAAGCCGGTCCACGAGGACCGGGACGCCGCGGTGCTGCACTTTGTGCAGCTGTTCGGCGACCCCGGGAAGACCTGGGAGGACCTGGCGTTCCTGCGCGAGCACTGGGACGGCCCGATCGTGCTGAAGGGCGTGCTGCACCCCGACGACGCCCGGCGCGCGGCGGACGCGGGGATGGACGGCGTCGTCGTGTCCAACCACGGCGGCCGCCAGGTGGGCGGCTCGATCGGGGCGGCCGACGCGCTGCCGGGGGTGGCGGAGGCGGTCGGCGACCGGCTGGCGGTGCTGTTCGACAGCGGAGTGCGCACCGGTGACGATGTGTTCAAGGCGCTCGCCCTCGGCGCCCGCGCGGTGCTGCTGGGACGGCCGTACGCCTATGGGCTCGGGCTGGACGGGCAGCCGGGGGTGGAGCATGTGATTCGCGCGCTGCTGGCCGAGTTCGAGCTGACGCTGGCGCTGTCGGGCCATACCGATGGAGCGGGGCTCACCCCGGAGGCGCTCGGCTGACAATTCCCTTCGGCTTTCAACTTGCCAGCCACACCGGTCCATCGGCGACTCGCCGAGGGGGCGTCGGGGTTTTACCGGGTCCTCAGCTTCCGGATTGACGGGTGCTACGCTCCTTGGCGCGCAATGAATTAACTGATCATGGGGGGGTGGTCGCGTGAAGATCAAACGTAAAGCCTCGATGGTCGTGCTCTCGACGGCGCTGATGCTGGGCGGTTCCATCGCCCTGGCGCCAACGGCGTCGGCGGTGGGGTCATCGGCGTGTCAGTTCAATTCCCCGGATGTCAATTTCAAGGTCTCGACCAGTGGCGCGAGATTCCGCACCGGGCCGGGAAAGCGGTACCGCGCTATAGGGACGCTTTACCGAGGGGATTCCTTCCGGTACTTCTGCCGCACCCGGGGCTTTGAGAACAGCTGGTCCTACGGAAAGATTCTCAAGCGGACGACGACCGGAATTCATGCCGGGACCAGAGGCTGGGTCTACAGCAAGTACCTCGACTAGCCGGAACGTTACGGCAGTTGGGTGCGCGGAGGCCGGGGAAGCGGTAGTCGGGCCCGCGGCAGTCGGGCGCGGCGGCTTCGTACGACGGCACGCGGCGGGGGGGGGGGGGGGGCCCCCCCCCCCCCCCCCCCGC
>NZ_JBHYVB010000018.1:0-48595 GCF_042750115.1 Streptomyces sp. NPDC059455 | reverse complement strand
GGGTTCGCCCCCGGCCCCGCCGCCAGTGCCCGCCGCCAGTGCCCGCCGCCAGTGCCCGCCGCCAGTGCCCGTGCCCGCGTCGTCACCCCTTGCTGACCGCCGCCAGGATCTCCGGCAGCCGTGCCGCGACCCGCGGCGCCGCCACCCGCAGGCCGGTCTCCGCGATCGCCGCGCCGTACACCGCGCCCAGCGGGAACACCACCCACAGCAAGCCGTGTGTCCCGGAGACATGCAGCCAGATCGTCAGGCCCAGCACCGGCGCGCACAGCACGGAACCCAGGATCATCCCGCCGAGGATGCTGATCCAGGCGATCCCCGCCTGCGCCGGGACGACGTTCTTGTAGCCGCTGTCCTGCGGTATGGAGTACGGGGCCAGCACCGAGGTCAGGGCGCCGGTCGCCAGCATCGAGCCGAGCAGGGCCAGGGCGATCCCGAGCGCCTCGGGGGCGGCCGACCAGTTCTTGAGGAAGGCGGCGCAGCCGAGCACCGCCACCGCCACGTAGGGCACCGCGACCAGGAGCAGCGCCAGCGCACGGCCCCGCAGCTCCAGATAGGCGTCGCGGGGCGAGGAGATCGTCTGCGCGACCATCCAGAAGGCGGAGGTGTCCTGGCCGAACTGGTTGTACATCAGCATGCCGAGCATCCCCGACGCCCAGCAGGCCCAGTAGATCGAGCCGTTGCCCTGGGCCGCGGTGATGAAGGGCAGCAGCAGGCCGACGCCCAGCGAGGTGACCCATGCCGACTTGGTCTTCGGGTCCCGTACGGCATAGCGCAGCGTGCGCAGCAGCACCGTGCCGGTGCGGCCGGAGGGCAGCAGCCGGGCGAACGGGCCCGAGGCGTCCGGGGTGTCGGCCGCGCGGGAGGGCAGCAGCCGGGCGAACGGGCCCGAGGCGTCCGGGGTGTCGGCCGCGGAGGACCGCCGCTCGCGCGGTGCCGCCGCCTGGATCGTGGACGAGTCCGGCGTGGTCATCAGATGGGTGAGGGTGCCGAGCCACCACCACATCAGCAGCGCCAACGCCGCGACGGTGAGGGCGAACTGGGCCGCGGCGACCCCGTAGGCGCCGTCGCTCACGCCCTGGACGGCGTCCACCGCCGCCGCGGGCGGCACCCAGCGCAGCACCGCGGACGCCGGTTCCAGCACGGACAGGCCGTTCTTACCGCCGAGCTGCTGGGCCCCTAGGTTCACGAACTGCGCGCCGATCGCCACGAACAGACCGCTGAGCACCGCCATATCGCGGCCCTTACGGCTGGTGAGGAGGCGGGTGTTGGCCGTGGCGACGGCGCGGGCCAACGCCACGCACACCAGTACCGTCAGCACCACGGCCAGGACCCCCGCCGCCGCGGCGGCCGCCCCGTGGGCGACGGCGATCGCCGAACCGGCCACCAGGGTCAGGGTGAACAGCGGGCCGATGCCGATCAGCGAGGACACCAGCAGGGCGGTGATCAGCGAACGCGGTCGCAGCGGCAGCATCACCAGCCGGGTCGGGTCGAGGGTCTCGTCGCCGCCGGGGAAGAACAGCGGCATCACCGCCCAGCCGAGGGCGAGCACCGCCGTCAACAGCGTGACCAGCGCGTCGACGTGGTTCGTACCGCGCAGCAGCACCAGGCCGAGCAACTGCAACACGGCGAACAGCATGGCCATCACCAGCGAGGTGATGTACGCGGCCCGTCGGCCGCTGGACTGGCGCAGCCCGTTGCGCAGCAGCGCCAGCTTCAGCGAGACGAAGACGGGGGTGGGGGAGCCGGTGGGGACCGCGGGCGGTGCGGGAGCCGCGGTGCCGAGCGGGCCCCTGGCGTCGAGCGGGTCGGTGAGCGTCATCGGGCGCCGCCGCCCAGCCAGTCGAGGCTCTGGCCCGCCTGGCGCCGGTTGGCGCCGACCAGTTCCAGGAAGGCGTCCTGCAGGGACGGCGCGTCGCCCCGCACCTCGGCCAGCGGACCATGGGCCCGGATCCGTCCGCTCGCGATCACCGCGACCCAGTCGCACAGCGACTCCACCAGCTCCATGACATGGCTGGAGAAGACGACGGTCGCGCCGGAGCCGGTGTAGCGCTCCAGGACGCCGCGGATGGTCTGGGCGGAGACCGGGTCGACGCCCTCGAAGGGCTCGTCGAGGAAGAGGATTTCGGGGTTGTGGAGCAGCGCGGCGGCCAGTCCGATCTTCTTCCGCATGCCGGTGGAGTAGTCGATGACCAGCTTGCTCTGGGAGCCCGCGAGATCGAGGACGTCCAGCAGCTGGGTGGCGCGCCGGTCGACCTCCGCGCCGGGCAGCCCGCGCAGCCGCCCGGTGTAGGTGAGCAGCTCCCGGCCGGAGAGCCGCTCGAACATCCGCAGCCCCTCGGGCAGTACCCCGATCCGGGCCTTGACCTCGACCGGGTCCCGCCAGACGTCATGACCGCCGATCTCCACGGTCCCCTTGTCGGGGCGCAGCAGGCCGGTGATCATCGAAAGCGTGGTGGTCTTACCGGCGCCGTTGGGTCCGACGAGTCCGATGAACTGCCCGGCGGGCAGCTCGAGATCGATCCCGGCGACCGCGACCTGCTCCCCGTAGCGCTTCCACAGGCCGCTCACCCGCACGGCGGCGGCCCGGGACGACTGTGGCTGTGTGCTGTCTGCTGCTTGCTCCTGCGGCACCGGCTTACCCCGTTTTCCTGTGGCACGTGTCCCACTGACGTATCACGCGGGGGCCGGTCGCGACGCCCCGCCGTCGCTCCACGATAGGGGCCGTCCCGGGGAGCCCTCCGGAGCGTCAGCGGCGCTCGCGGCCGCAGGCGTAGGCGAGGGCGCTCACCAGCTCTTCCGCGTCGGGCAGCCAGCGGTTGGCGGCGGTGGGCCGCCGGGCCCACTGGATCGGGCCGCGCACGCCCACCCGGGTCGGCGGCGCGACCACATAGTCGCCCTCGCCGCGGGCGGTCAGGTCGATCGAGTTCGGCGGCCAGCCCAGATTCCGCACCAGGTCGGGGACCTTGGCGGCGGCGCCGGGGAGGACGAAGAAGAGCATCCGGCGCCCGGGGGTGCAGGTGACCGGGCCCAGCTCGACCTGGCGGCGCTCCATGCGGGCGAGCGCCAGACAGCCCGCGGACTCCGGGACGTCGAGCGCGTCGAAGGTGCGGCCGGTGGGCAGCAGGATGGCGGCGCGCGGCGTCCTGGCCCACATGCGGCGGATCACGACCGCGCTGCCGGTGGCCTGGTTCACCCAGTCCCGGCCGGTCGGATGGGCGCCGGGGGCCGGGCAGTCGGCGGTTCCGCAGGAGCAGCGCTCCACGCCGTCCACGGCCTCGAGCCAGGCGCCGGAGAGCACGTCCCAATGCCGCTCCTCGGCGTATCGCACCGCCGTGTCGCGCAGCCGCTCCCCGCGCTGCTGAGGGATCTGCGAGGTTCCCGCGGGAAACCGCGTTGGTCCTGTCACGTCCATGGTCTCTTCCACGCACAGGACAACTTCCGCCGTCAACGAGGGTTACGGCCGGGCCCCCGCACGGGCGGTGCTGCCGGGGGTCCGGGGTGCGCGGTGACGGCATGGCGGGGCGCATGGGTGCACGGGCGGGGGCGCGTATGGGGTTGCGCCTGCGTGAGCGGGTAGCCACCATGCGTGACGGGCGTGCGAGTGTCCGGCGGCCATGCCGCAGCGCCAGGGGGAGGGCGGTCCCGGACTCGGATCGGCGCCGTACGCGAACGATGCGGTCTATGCGGTCAATACGGGCAAGTTCCGCATTCGCCGTATACCTGCGATATCTGCGGGGCATCACTCAGCAACAGGGACGGATACGCCGAGAACGCAAGCAGTCACTGGGGGTAATGCCATGGCCGCTAGGCCGCTTGTGGCGCGGCAGCCGAACGAACGGCTGCAGGCGCTCATCCAGGAAGCCGGCTGCTCCAACGCCGGATTGGCGCGCAGGGTCAATATGTGCGGCGCCGAGCACGGTCTCGATCTGCGGTACGACAAGACGTCGGTGGCCCGTTGGCTGCGTGGCCAGCAGCCACGGGGCCGGGCGCCGGGCATCATCGCCGAGGCGCTCGGCCGCAAACTGGGCCGTACGGTCACGATCGACGAGATCGGCATGGCCAACGGCAAGAACCTCGCCTCCGGGGTCGGTCTGCAGTTCTCGCCCACCGTCCTCGGCGCGATAGAGCAGGTCTGCGAGTTGTGGCGCAGCGATGTGGGGCGCCGTGACTTCCTCAGCGGCTCGACCGTCGCCGCCTCCGCGCTGGTCGAGCCCAGCCGCGACTGGCTGATCACCGGTGCGGACGCCCAGGTGGCGCGCACCGCGGGCGCCCGGGTGGGGCGGTCCGACGTCGCGGCGGTGCGGGCCACGACGGACGCGCTCGTCGACCTGGACCACCGCTACGGCAGCGGCCATGTGCGCCCCGTCGTCGTCCACTATCTGAACAGCGTGGTCTCCGGGCTGCTGGCCGGCTCGTACACCGAGGCGGTCGGCCGCGAACTGTTCGCGGCCGTCGCGCGGTTGACGGAGCTGGCCGGCTATATGGCGGTCGACACCGGTCAGTCCGGTCTCGCCCAGCGGTACTACATCCAGGCGCTGCGGCTCGCCCAGGCCGCCGGGGACCGGGGCTACGGCGGCTATGTGCTCGCCGCCAGCATGAGCCATCTCGCCGCCCAGCTGGGCAATCCCCGGGAGATCGCCCAACTGGCGAAGGCCGCGCAGGAGGGCGCGCGGGGCCAGGTGCCGCCGCGTGCCGAATCGATGTTCCTGGCGGCCGAGGCGCGCGGCCACGCCCTGATGGGGGACGCGCGGGCCTGTCAGTCCTCGGCCGGGCGGGCGCTGGACGCCATGGAGCGGGCGGTGGGCAGCGGTTCGGGCTCCGTCACGGGCGACGAACCCAACTGGATCCGCCACTTCGACCATGCCTATCTCGCCGATGAGCTGGCCCACTGCCACCGCGACCTGGGCCAGGCCGAGCAGGCCAGGCGGCGCGCCGAGGAGGCCCTGGAGGGGCTTCCGGAGGGGCGGGTGCGGCGGCGGGCGATCGGGCTGCTGCTGCTGGCCACCGCGCATGTGCAGCAGCGCGAGGTGGAGCAGGCGTGCCATGTGGGTACCCAGGCGGTGGATCTGCTGGGCACGCTGCGATCCAACCGGGGCGCGGAGTATCTGGACGACTTCCAGCAGCGGTTGGAGCCGTACCGGGACGAGCCGGTGGTGCGGGAGTTCGGGGCGCGGCTCCAGGTGCAGGTGGCCTGAGACCTGTCCTGAGACCCCGGCCTGGGATCCGGCCCGAGATTCGACGCGAGGTCCGGCCTGGGATTCGGCCTGAGATTCGACGCGAGGTCCGGCCTGGGATTCGGCCTGGGATTCGGCCTGGGACGTCCGCCGGGTGCGGGGGGCGTTGTGGGGCGTTGAGCGGTGTGGGTGTTACGAGTGCGTTGTGTTGTGGTGGCTGATGCGCGTGTGGTGAGGCATGGGTGTTGTGGAGTGTGTTGCGTTGTGTTTACCGCGGGTACGGATGGGGTTCATATCGCCCCCGATCGTGGTGATGTGCCCCATGTCGCGGTGACCAGTCTCTCTCCGTCCCGATGGGCTCATCGGCACCGCGCCCTCTGGGGAACCGGTAGCGTGACCCGACGATTCCGTCGTTCCGTATAACCAAGGAGTCCCGGTGACGCAGAGCGGTCAGGGGAATGAACCGCGGCTTCCCGCGATCCCGCCCGCGCAGCCTGTGCGCGAGGGGGTTGTGCTGCCTGCCCAGGGGGACTACAGGCCCTCGGACGCCCAACAGGGGGCCCCGGCCGGGGGACAGGCGTGGGGGCAGCCTTGGGGGCCGCAGAGCGCTCCGGAACCGCCGCAGCAGGGCGATCTGCCGCCGCCGGGTGAGTTCGGCGCGCCGCCGCCGCAGGGGGAGCTGCCCCCGCCGGCCGGGTTCGGCGCCCCGCCGCCCGAGGTGCAGCCGTACGGGCAGCAGCAGGGCTGGACGGCTCCGGAGAGACCGGCCCAGCCGCCGCACAACGCCCAGCCGCCGCACAACGCCCGGCCGCCGCACAACGTCCCGTCGCCGTACCAGCCCCAGCAGCTGCCGTACCAGGCCGCCGACGAGACCCAGGTGATGCCGCCGCAGCCCGCGGGGGACGCGGACGCGACCCAGGTCATACCCCCGGTCCCGGGTGAGGCCCCGCCGCCCCTGGACACCCCCACCACCACGCTCGCTCCGGTCAAGAGCGCGCCGCTGCCGCCCGAGAACCGGCCCGAGTCACCGGCCGAGTCCACCACCCAGCTGCGCGCCGTCCGCCCCGGCCGCCGGGGCGCCCACCGCCAGCAGCCACCCGCGGCCCCGGCCGCGGAGGAGACCGCGGTGCTCCCGCCCACGCCCGCCGCGCCCGCCCCGATTCCGGAGCGGCCCGGCAGCGCCCCGTACGCGATCCGTCCCGGCCTCCCCGGGGACCGGCCGCCGCCCTCGGAGTTCGACGGTCTGTTCCGCGACTCCGGCGGTGCCGGTGGCGGGGGCGCCGATGAGACGCAGCAGCTTCCGCAGTTCGGCCCGGACGTTCCGCAACCGCCGTACGGCGGCCGTGGTGACGGCGGTCATGGCGGTCACGGCGGCGGTGGGCGGCGCCGGATGTCGCGGGGCATGATCATCGGCGTCGTGGTGGTGGCGAGCTGCGCCGTCGCCGGACTCGCCGCGGGAGCCGTGCTCAGTATGGGCGGCGACGACGACGGTAAGGACAACTCGACGCTGAGCAGCTCCTCGCCGAGCGCCGCGGAGTCGTCCAAGGCCGCCGACCCCGTCGAGACGCAGGCGAAGGCGCTGGACGCGCTGCTCGCCGACAGCAACAACAGCCGGTCGTCGGTGATCAAGGCCGTGGACAACATCAAGTCCTGCAAGGACCTGACCACCGCGGCATCGGATCTGCGGACCGCCGCGGGCCAGCGCAATGACCTGGTGACCCGGCTGGGCAAGCTGTCGGTGGACAAGCTGCCCGATCACGCGCGGCTGACCGCGTCGCTCACCAGGGCGTGGAAGTCCTCGGCCAGGGCCGACAACGAGTACGCCGCCTGGGCCGACCAGGTCGGCGGCAAGAAGGGCTGCCCCAAGGGCAAGGCCCGCCATTCGCCCCGGGTCGGGGCGGCCGAGCGGGCGAGCGGCGAGGCGACCCAGGCCAAGAAGACGGCCTCGGGGCTGTGGAACCCGATCGCCTCCCAGTACGGCCTCACCTCGCACCAGGCCACCGACCTGTGACCGGGCGGCCGGGGGCGCTGCCGCCGTCCCCGGCCGACCCGTGGCTCAGTCCGCCGGGTGGTAGCGCTCCAGGATCTTGGACACGTTGACGAAGCCCTTGCGCACCGCCACCAGCCGGCCGTCGCGCACCATCTGGTAGGTGACGTCCGCGTTGACGATCCGCGAGTAGTTGGGCACGTGCAGCGTGTCGTCGTAACCCCAGCGCAGCGTCGGCGTCAGCCCGCCGGTGTTGACCGCGTGGCCGTTGTCCAGCGCGTTGCGCACGGTGCGGGCGCTGATGTCGTCGGCGTGCAGGGACATCAGCACCGAGCGCAGCACCGTGTAGCCGATCCAGGTGGTCTGCGTACCGGGGTCGTCCGGGTCGATGCGGTTGTCGTCGAAGGCGTATTTGTTGATGATCTTCTTCATGGAGTTCCAGCGCGGATCGTCCCCGGCCGGGTACCAGCCGGTCGCGTAGGTGCCCTCCAGGGGGCTGGAGGTGCCGCCGGTGGAGTCGATCAGGGACTGCCGGACGCCGCCGAGGATGGAGGCTATCCGCACCTTCGGATGGTTCTCCTGGACCCGGCGGAAGGAGTCGAAGAAGGTGCCGGTGCGGTTGCCGAGCGCCGCGGTGACGCAGGAGTTCTCCAGGGTCGCGCCCTGGTCGGCGCCGCCGAGGGAGCTGTCGGCGCCGACGCCCTCCAGGGCCGTGGTGGCCTGCCTGCTGTAGTCGCCCGCGCCCTGGGGGGCGCGGACGTCGCGGGCGTCGGCGCGATTGCCCGCCCTGAGGCCGGTGTTGAGGAGCTGGGGGAGCTCGTCGCCCGCGATGGTGTCGGGGCGTACGAGCGCGGTGCGCTCGCAGCGGGAGGCCAGCTGGCGGCCGTTGCCCACCAGCAGGGCGGCCTGGCCGCCGTTGACCGGATAGGAGTACGGGCTGTCGAACTCCTCCTGCGTCAGCCCGTAGCCGCCTATGTAGGGGATGCCGGCGACCTCCAGCGGGGAGATGAAGGACCGGCCGTACTGGCTGTACGAGCCGACGACCGCGACGGCCTTGTCCTCCTTGGCCTGCTGGGCGCAGCCGGCGGCCTGGACGGCGTCGTTGCGCTCGTTGCAGGTGATGACATCGAGCTTGCGGCCGTGGATGCCGCCGGAGTCGTTGACCCAGCGGGCAAATGCCTTCGCCATGGCGGGCATTCCCGGCATATTGGTCGCTTTGGTGCCCTCGGGGGCCCAGGTCATGACGGTGATGGGGTCGCTGTCGCTCTTGTTCGACAGTACCGCGCCGCAGCCGGACAGCAGCGACGCGCCGACCGCCGTACACAGTGCCGCGACGGCGGCTCGGAAGGGGCGGGAGGAGGGGCGTCGCCGTCCGGTCATGGCAAGCGAGCTTGGTGCTTCGCGAGGAACGCAGCCGCTATGACAAGACAAGGGATGGTGACGTAGAGGTGAACAGCGGGGGCGGATCCGTCTCTATGTGTGAAGAACGTACGATCAGTGACTGTGCAAGGTTCGGAGAAGTCTTCCCGTCGCGCCCGTCGCTCGACCACCATGGGGGGCATGCCTGTCAACGACATGCCCTGGTGGCGCTGGCGCACCAATGTGCGCTCGGCGCTGCATATGCTTTCGGATCCCGTCTTCCAGCAGGAGTGCTGGCTGGGCGGCCAGCCTGGGTACGGGGATGTGACGGACGCCGTCTACCGGCTGGTCGAGGACACCTGGCTGGACAACTGGTCCGCCGAGAAGTACGTCGGCACGATCTTCCGTGACTCGCAGGAGGCGGCGCTGGTCGATGTCGCCGTGCTGCGGGTGCTGAGGATCATGCACCAGGCGGGCGCGGACGCCCCCGTCTCGGCGTACCTCGAGCACCATGCCTGGCCGGAGGCCGTACGGGCGGCCCGCGAGGCCCATGTGCGGCTGGCCACCAACGACGGCGAGGATCCGGACATCCCACCGCGCACCCTCGAAGTACTGGCGATCATGACGCAGGCGGTCTGAACGACGCCGCGGTGTGGGGCGCCGTCCCGGGTGTGGGACGCTATGGAGTCATGAGCGAGTCGCATCCCGTCCCCGACCAGTACATCCTGACGCTGTCCTGCCCGGACAAGCCGGGCATCGTGCACGCCGTGTCGAGCTATCTCTTCATGACCGGCTGCAACATCGAGGACAGCCAGCAGTTCGGGGACCGGGACACCGGGCTCTTCTTCATGCGGGTGGCCTTCCGCGCCGTCTCGCCGGTGAAGGTGAAGGATCTGCGGGCGAGCTTCACGGCGGTCGGCGAGTCCTTCCAGATGGACTGGGAGATCCATCGTGCCGACGAGAAGATGCGCATCCTGCTCATGGTCAGCAAGTTCGGGCACTGCCTGAACGACCTTCTCTTCCGGTCGCGGATCGGCGCGCTGCCGGTCGAGATCGCCGCGGTGGTCTCCAACCACACGGACTTCCAGGAGCTGGTCGGCACCTACGGGATTCCGTTCCACCACATCCCCGTGACGAAGGACACCAAGCGGGAGGCCGAGGCCCGGCTGCTGGACCTGGTGCGCACGGAGCATGTCGAACTGGTGGTGCTGGCCCGCTATATGCAGGTGCTCTCCGACGACCTGTGCAAGGAGCTGTCGGGCCGGATCATCAACATCCACCACAGCTTCCTGCCGAGCTTCAAGGGCGCCAAGCCCTACCACCAGGCGCATGCGCGCGGGGTCAAGCTGATCGGGGCCACCGCCCACTATGTGACCGCCGATCTGGACGAGGGCCCGATCATCGAGCAGGAGGTCGAGCGCGTCGGCCATGGGCTCACCCCGGACCAGCTGGTGGCGGTCGGCCGCGATGTGGAGTGCCAGGCGCTGGCCCGCGCGGTGAAGTGGCACAGCGAGCGCCGGGTGCTGCTCAACGGGCACCGTACGGTCGTCTTCGACTGACTCGGGGGACTCGGGGGACTCGACTGACTCGGGGGGCTCGGGGGACTCGCTCAGAGGCGGGACAGGGACGCTGTGGCGAAGAGCACGTCCCGGATCGCCTCGGTGTCCCCGGACAGGCCCGCCGCCGCCTCCTGCGGCGGCACATGCCCGGACGCCAGCAGATAGAACGCCTCCTGGTCCAGCGCGATCGTCGCCACCGCCTCCTCGGGCGCGGCCATCGCGGCCGGGGAGTCCAACGGGATGTACCAGTCGCCGCCGCCCGTGCCCTCCACCTGGAGATGGAGCGTACGGCCCGGGGTGCCCGCCTCGACCAGCCGGCGGGGCGGGGACGCGAGCCCGGCCCGGCGCCGCTCGGCCAGCGTCCCCGGAAGCAGCCGGGCACACAGGTCGATCATGGCCTTGAGATGGGCGGAGGCCGGTGGTTCATAGGGGTAGTCGATGGCCTCGGCGATGTCCCCGGCGTGCACCCAGCACTCCAGGGCGCGGTCGAGGAACGCGTCGCGGATCGGCAGCGCGAAGTCCCCGTACGCCACATCGAGCTCCGCGACCCCGCGCCCGGCGAAGGACACCGTACGGACCAGGGCATGACCCTGCTCGCGCCACAACTCCCGTACCGCCCCGGGCGGACCGGCCCCGTACGCGGCGCCGGGCTCGTGGTGCCAGTACGCCTCCGTACGGGCCAGGGGCGAGCCGGGGGCGCCGACGCCCATCGGGTCGGGGAGGCCGAGGGAGGCGGCGACGATGCCGTCCACGACCATCAGATGGCCGATCACCCCGGCGACGGTGGTGTCCCGGCCGGTGAGCCGCCGCCCGTCGAACCACTTGAGCCGCACCGGCGCACGCCACTCGGCCTCGCCCATGTCGCGCAGCAGCGCGTCCAGCCGGGCGGCCTCGGCGTCATAGGCGCCGGCCCAGCCGGGCATGGGTATCCGGGCCGGGCGGCGGCCCAGACAGCCCGCGAGCACCCGGGAGCGCAGCATCGGGTCGAGGTCCAGGCTGTGCTCGGTGTGCAGCAGCCCGACGGCGTCACGCAGCCGCAGGGCCTCCTCGGCGCAGGAGGGGCAGTGGTTGAGATGCGCCTCGACGGCGGAGGTCTCCTCCTGTGAGCACGCGGTCAGCGCCCAGGCGCCGAGCAGCGAGCGGAGCAGATCGTGCGAGAGCGGATGGGCCGCGGAGGGCGTGGGCGCCGCCAGGGGCAGGGCCGGTGGAGCGGGCGCGGTCGGTGGGGTGGGCGCGACCGCGGGCGCGGGCAGCGCCGCGGAGGCGGGCGGTTCCGGGGCCTGACGCGGCTCCGGGCGCGGCTCCGGTTCTGGCTCCGTACGCGGCTCCGGTTCTGGTTCCGGTTCTGGTTCCGGGCGCCGATCCGCTTCCGGTTCCGGATTCGCTTCCGGGCCGAGGCCCGGGGTCGATTCCGGTTCGGGGCCCAGGGTTGGTTCCGTCTCATGGCCTGGGCGCGGATCCGGTGTCGGTGTCGCTTCCGGTTCGGAGCCCGCGGCGGGTTCCGGGGCGGGCGCCGTATCGGGCTCCGAGTCGGGTGCCGTATCTGGCTCCGGTCCGGGCTCCGGTGTCCGTTCCGCCGGTGCCTCGTCCGCCCGTGTCTCGTCCGCCCATGCCTCGTCCGCCGTGGGTGGGCGTGGGGCGGGGATGCCGCCGTCCAGGGCGCCCGGCCAGTGGCCGCTGTCCTCGGCGGCCGACCGCGGCGGCGGTATGCGTGGTGGCCCGGCGGGGTGGGACGGCAGATCCGCGTCGCTGCCCCGTCCGGGCCCGTCTCTTCCGTCGCCGGAGCCGCCGGAGTTCCCGCCGTAGGCGTCGTCGTACGGGTCCGGCCCGCCGCGCCCGGTCACAGCGCCCGCCCGTAGCCGGGAGGCGAGACCGCGCGGGGCGGCTGGACATGGGCCGTGGACAGCAGTTGGAGGCCCAGCCGGAGGCGGCGCCTGGCCTCGTCCTCGGTCACCCCGAGGGCGGCCGCGGCCTGGCGGTAGTCGCGGCGGTCGAAGTAGGCGAGTTCCAGGGCGGCGCGCAGCGGGGCGGGCATCGAGGTGACGATGTAGTCGGCGCGGGCGGCCACGGACGCCTCGCGGATCCGCTCCTCGAGGGCCTCGCTCGTGAGAGTGTCCTCGCGGGCCGAGGCGGTCTGCGACACGCGTAGCCGGTGCACCGCCTGGCGCTGGGTGAGCATGGCGATCCAGGCGCGCAGCGAGCCCTGTTGGGGGTCGTACGCGTCCGGGTTCTCCCAGACGTAGCCGAAGACTTCCCGGGTGACGCGGTCGGCACCGGTGTCGTCCTCGAGGACCCGATACGCCAAAGTGTGAACAAGCGAGGCAAATCGGTCATAGAGCTCGGCAAGTGCGGCCGCTTCGCCGCGTGCCAGGCGCTGTTGCATCCTGCGATCCCAGCGGGGCGGTGCGTCATTCGCCATGCGGCCCCCAATCCCGAGTTGTCCGGCCGACCCTCCAGGCACTATGCCCACGTTCATATCGAATGTAATGCCGGTGGCTCTCACAACACGCGTCCATCAGGCAAAGTGCGTGAGAACGAGGCTGCGCATGGTATGGGGACGGTCGCTTTGCGCAGGATCGGGGAGACGAAACGCTTCGGCGCGGCATAGGGTCGTTCCTCAAGGCGTATGCCTGGGGGAGTTTCATGCGCCGACGGGCGGGCAGCCGCCCGGGAACAGCAAATTCCGGTTAGCGGCGAGCGAAGGGCTTCGGGCGCGTGACGTTGAAGGTGATGGAGGACCGGCGGGGGGAGTGGGTCGTTCTCCAGGTCTCGGGAGAGATGGACCTGGTGACCTCGCCCGCAGTCCGGCAACACGTCCACGACGCGGTCGCCGAGGGCCGCCATTGGCTGGTTCTGGACCTCTCGGAGGTCCGGTTCTGCGACTCCAGCGGGGTCGGCGTACTGATCGCGGCGCGTCGGCTGATGCGGTCGTGCTCGGGTCGGCTGCGGCTGCTCCTGCCACCGCAGGACGCCGCGCACGGTTCGCATGTGCACCGGGTGCTGGCGGCCCTGGGGGTGCGTCGGCTGTTCGACGTCTACCCCGACCTGGGGGCGGCCACGGAGCTGGACGAGGACGACGAGGACGCGGTCGACCCCCTGTCGGCCTAGGGCGCCCAGAGCCGTCCATCCGCCCAAGGGCGCCCGTACGGCTACGGGTGCGCCCAGGGCGGTACGCGGCCCGCTCATGCCGGACCCGTGATACGCGGGGTCTTGGGGAAGTCGGCCCGTACGACGAAGCCGCCCTCCTCCGTGGGCCCGGCCTCCAGCGTGCCGCCCAGCAGCTGTGCGCGCTCCCGCAGTCCGACCAGACCGTGACCGCCGCCCGGCAGTCCCGGGGCCACGGCGGAGGCGTCGGGCGGGCCGTTGTGCACCTCGACCCGCAGGCCCCGCGTCTCCTCCGCCGCTTGAGCCGTCCGGGGCGCCGTCCGGGGGGCGGTCCCGGGGGCCCTCCCGGGCGCCGCTTCCTGAGCCGTTTTCCGAACCGCCTCGCGATCCCCTCCCGCCCCGTCCGCCGCCTCCGGCCCCTCCGGCTGCGCGTCGTTGACCCGTACGGTCACCCGCGCCCCCGGCGCATGCTTGCGGACGTTGGTGAGCGCCTCCTGGACGATGCGGAAGGCGGCCCGTTCCACCGCTTCCGAGTGGCCCGGCCGCTGGGTCGCGCTGTCCGTCTCGAAGCTGACGTCCAGTGCGCTGAGTTCGATCAGCCGGGGCAGATCGGCCAGCCGGGGCTGCGGGGTCAGCTCCTCGTGGTCGCCGCCCGCCGCGCGCAGGATGCCGACCATATGGCGGAGTTCGTCCAGGGTCCGCACGGACAGCTCGCGGATGGTCCGCGCGCCCTCCCGCGCCTTCGCGTCCTCCGCGCTGATCTGCACCGCACCGGCCTGGAGGCTGATGAGGCTGACCTGATGGGCGACCACGTCGTGCATCTCGCGGGCGAGCCGGGCGCGTTCGGTGGACAGCACCTGCTCGGCGATCAGCTCGTCGGCGCGGCGGCGGCTGCGGGTCAGGTCCTCGATCCGGGCGGCGAGTTCCCCGCGCGTGCGCACCAGGAGGCCCAGTGCGATGGGTCCCACCGAGGTCACACACGCGTCGATCAGGGTGAGGGTGTTCTCCCGGTAGGCGGTCGGCTCGAAGTCGGAGACCGGCCAGGGGATGAAGTGCGCGGCGGCCAGCAGCAGTGCGGAGATGCCCAGCAGCCGCCGGTCGGGGCGGAGCCGGGCCACCGTGTAGAGGGCGATCATCGGCGCGAACCAGACGTAGCCGATGAGGATTCCCGGCAGCGTGACCAGGAAGACCAGCGCGGGCAGTTTCCGGCGCACCAGCAGCGCGGCCGCCGCCACCAGCGAGACGTTGAGCTCCAGGCCGAAGGTGACCCCGTTGACGAGCAGCGCGTCGGCGATCGCGAGGAGGACGGGGACGATCAGCGAGCCCCAGCGCATGACCCACTGCGGCGGCCGCCGCCGGGGGGCCGCGGCGGGCGGCGGCGAGGAGGGGCAGGAGGGAGAGGAAGCGGGCGCGGGCGACGCGGCCGGGGGCGCGCCGGGCGTACCGGGCGGGCCCGGCGTGCCGGGGGACGAACTCCGGGGCGGGGGCAGCGGGGAGACGGTCATCGGGGGCCACCTATCGGCGGACGGCTGGTGACGAGCCCGGCGCGGTCGGCGACGATCGCCGCCTGGACGCGGTTGAGCCCGCCCAACTTGCCGAGCACCGCCCGTACATGGTCCTTGACGGTGCTGGGCGCCAGCCCCATCCGCTCGGCGATCTGCGGATTGGCGAGACCCTCGCCCAGCCGCGTCAGCACTTCGCGCTCGCGCGGGGTGAGCGCCTCGACGGCCTCGGCCGCCGTCGCCTCCGCCTCGGCGGCGAGATAGCCGCCGATCACGGCGCGGGTGACGGCCGGGTCGAGGACGCTGCCGCCCTCGGCGAGCGTGCGCACGGCCCGTACGAGCTGCTCCGGATCGGTGTCCTTGAGGAGGAAGCCCGCGGCCCCGGCGCGCAGCGCGGCCGCCAGATACTCCTGGACGTCGAAGGTCGTCAGCATCGCCACGGCGGGGGAGGCGGGCGCGGCCCGCAACTGTCTGAGGACGCTGAGCCCGTCGGCGTCCGGCATCCGGATGTCGAGCAGCACCACATCGGCCTTGCTGCTCAGCACCGTGTCCACCGCGAGGGCCCCGGAACATTCGGCGACCACCTCGATGTCCGGGGCGGTGCCCAGAATCAGTCGCAGACCGGATCGTACGAGCGCCTCGTCGTCCACTACAGCCACACGGATCACCGGCCGCTCCCTCGCCTCAGCTGTCATGCCCATTGTCCGGACAGCCTGCCTCATCGGAGAGCGAATATGGAGTGGTTGGCTCCGTCAGTGGGCGGGAACACCCCCGCCGGTCGGAGGGGGTGACGGCAGACCAACGGTGGATTTCCCCGGCGGCTCCCAGCAGGCAGAGTGGATGTCAAGCCGCATCACCCCGTGGGGTCGTCCCGAACCCCAGCCCCGTGACCGCGCCGGAGTGCCTCCCGATGCGCGATCGGCGGACACGGCAGCGGGGCGTTGCCGCGGTCAGGCCGCCGCGACCCCCACACGCGGCGGCCTGTTCATCTCTCCGACCGCCTGCCGTGCGGTGCGCCCCGACCAGGCGCTCGGCCCGGCGACCCAGGCGCCGGCCGGCCCCCGAGAAGCTACGGGGAGGGGCCGGGCGGGCGGTCGGTGGGGGCGGGGAGGGGCCGATGGACGCCTCACATGGGGGGCTCGGCGGGTGCCGGGCCCAGGGTGGTGGTGCCGGGCGCGGCGCGGTGGCCGAGCCCAGTGCGGTAGGCGTCCATCGCGGCCTCCTGGCGGCCCTCCCGGCGCAGCAGATCGCCCAGCAGCCGGCAGAGGTCGGCCAGGTCCCCGGCGGCGCCGGTGCGTTCGAGCAGGGACAGCGCCGCGCAGTAGTGCTCCTCCGCGGCCTCGGCGTCGCCGCGTTCGTCCGCGATCAGGCCCAGCAGCCGGTGGGCGCCGCCCGCGTGGACCGCGCCGCGGTCGGCGGTCAGCCCGGCTTCGCCCGGCCCGGCCTCGCCCGACGCCGCGTCCGGCTCTCCGGCGGTGTCCGCGGCCCCCGCGGCGGGGGAACTCGCCAGCAGCGGCAGCAACAGGGCCTCCGCCTCCGCCGTACGGCCGCGACGGCGCAGCACATCCGCCAGCTCGACCTCGACCTGTCCGGTGAACAGCGCGGCCCGTTTGGAGGCCAGCATGTCGCGGGCGGTGCGCAGTTCGCGCTCGGCGCGCTCCAGATTGCCGTCCTGGGCGTGCACATAGCCGCGCATCCAGTGGCAGTGCGCCAGGTCGGTGTGGATGCGCAGCTGCTCGTACAGCTCCTGCGCCTTGGCCAGGGAGGCGTCGGCCTCGGCCGTCCGCCCCTCGGCGATCAGGGTGCGGGCCACTCCGCGGTGCATCCGGGCGATGAGCCCCGGGTCGTCCACGCTCGGCGCCAGCGCGAGCGCCAACTCGGCGGCGCGTACGGCACGGGCGTGCGCCCCCATGTCCATATAGGGCGCGATGGCCGCCGTATAGAGCAGCAGCAGCGCGTACGGGTCGTGCAGCCCCGAGGCGTTGAGCTCGTCGATGGAGCTCTCCAGCAGATAGCAGGAGTAGCGCAGTTCGCCCGCGAGGAGATGGGCCACGGCCCGGCCGCGGATCGCCGGGATCCGGCGGGGCAGCGGTTCCCCGGCGAGCAGCCGCTCCACGGCCTCGAAGTGGTCCCGGGCGACGGTGAGGTCACCGGTCTCCAGCGCGCAGTCGCCGAGCCCCAGCAGGGCCGCCGAGCGCTCCTCGGCGAACCCGAGCCGCTCCGCCTCGTCGCGCACCTCCGTGAAGAGCACGGCGGCGTCCTCGGCGGCGCCGGTCGCCAGCGCCCGCCGGGCGTCGGTGACGGCGGCCCGCAGCCGGGTGGCGTCGCGGGGTGAGCGGCCGGTGGTCAGTTCCTCGTAGCTGACGCCGAGCCGGTCCGCGAGATGGCGCAGCGCGGCCTCGGAGGGCCGCACCTTCCCGGCCTCGAGGGTGGAGACATAGGCGGCGGTGTACGCGGGCTCGGCCAACTGCCGCTGGGTGAAGCCGCGTTCGGTACGCAGTCTGAGCACCCGGCGCCCTATCGCGGCGGTCGACTCCGCCCCGGCCGCCCCCGTCACCGTTCCCGCCGTCCGCCCGTCACCGGCGCTTCTGTCGGCCACCGTGCCCTCTTCTCCCCGGCGGTAAGTTAATCGCCGGGCTAAGTTCATTTAACGTGAGGATTGAAGGATGCAGCAGGCAAGCACAGCGGTACCGGCCGGGCCGGGCGCCGTGACGACCGTCCGCCAGCCGGAACTGCTCCTCGCCGACTATCACTTCGACGTACCGCTCGACCATAAGGCTCCCGAGGGCGAGCTGATCCGGCTTTACGCACGAGAGGTCGTCGCCGCGGGCAAATCCGCCGCCGAGCGCGAGCGGCTCCCCTGGCTGCTCTACCTCCAGGGCGGGCCCGGCTGTGGCGCGGACCGCCCCGTGGGCCGCTCCGGCTGGCTGGACCGCGCGCTGGACGAATACCGCGTGCTCCTGCTCGACCAGCGCGGCACCGGCCGCTCCACCCCGGCCAACCGCCAGACCCTGCCGCTGCGCGGCGGACCCGGGGAACAGGCCGCGTACCTCTCCCACTTCCGCGCCGACGCGATCGTCCGCGACTGCGAGCTGATCCGGCACCGGCTGATGGGGGACCGCCCGTGGACCGTGCTCGGCCAGAGCTTCGGCGGCTTCTGTGCGGTGACCTACCTGTCCCACGCGCCCGAGGGGCTGGACGCGGTACTGCTGGCCGGCGGACTGCCCGCGATCGACCCCGGCACCGACGTGGACGCCGTCTACCGGACCGCCTATCCGCGGATGGAGCGCAAGACCCTCGCCCACTACGCCCGCTATCCGCGGGACGCGGACGCCGTCCGGGCCCTGGTGCGGCATCTGACCGACCACGAGGAGGTCCTGACGGACGGGACCCGGCTCACCGTCCCCGCCCTCCAGCAGCTCGGCTTCCTGCTCGGTGCCGGTGACGGCTCGCACCGGCTGCACTACCTCCTGGAGGACGCGTTCGTGCCCACCGCCGACGGGCCGCGGCTGAGCGACGCCTTCCGCGAGCAGACGGCGGCCGTCCTCTCGCGCGCCGCCACCCCGCTCTACAGCCTCCTGCTGGAGTCGAGCTACGCCCAGGACGGCCGGGCCACCGACTGGGCCGCGGAGCGGGTCCGCGCCGAATTCCCCGCGTTCGACGCGGGTAAGGCGGTCGCGGAGGACCGTCCTGCGCTCCTTACGGGCGAGACGGTGCACCCCTGGATGCTCGACACCCACGCGGCGCTGCGCCCGCTCGCCCGCACCGCCGAACTGCTCGCCGCGCGCACCGGCTGGGGCCCGCTGTACGACACCGAGCGGCTGGCCCGTAACACCGTGCCGGTGGCCGCCGTGATCTACCACGACGACCTGTACGTGGACACGGAGCACTCCCTGGCCACCGCGCGGGCGATCCGGGGCCTGCGCACCTGGGTGACGGACGAGTTCGAGCACGACGGGATCCGGGCCGGGGGCCGCCGGGTGCTGGACCTGCTGCTGCGGCTGGCGCGTGACGGGAGGGGATGAGCGGGGAGGGGCGCGCGGGAGGGGCTGAGCGGCAGGTCGGGAGGGGCTGAGCGGGAGGAGGGGAGGGGGGTGAGCGAGGAGCCCGCCGCATGGTTGTGCGGTGCCCGATTTCCTAGCCACTTCCCTAATTCCCATTGCCCCCGACACCCGGACCCCTTAGGTTGAGCGGCGAATTAATCCTGCTTAACTGGCCGCTTATCGCGAGGACTTCGGGAGTCACCGTGCGCAGACGCATACGGAGCCGCATACGCAGCCGCATCCCCCTGCGCACCGCGGCCGTCGCCGGAGGCATCGCCCTGGCGGCGGCCGCGGCCATGACCGCACCGGCCACGGCGTCGCCGGGAGCGTCCGGCTCGGCCGCCGCCGCTGATGCCGCGTCTGACGCCGCCTCGTCCCGGCGCGCCTTGGACGTGGAGTACTTCACCGGCCCTGGCGGCCACCCCCGCCACACCGAGGTTCCGGCCTCCACTCCCGAACGGCTGACCCGCGCCGCCCGCTCCCTGTCCGCCAAGGAGGCCGCCGCCGACGGCCAGGTCGGCTCGGTCGTCGACAACGGCACCACGGCCGACAAGCTGGACGTCGTCTTCATCGGCGACGGCTACACCTCGGGCCAGCAGGAGGACTTCCACGCCGACGCGCGCTCCAAGTGGGAGCAGATGTCCGCCGTGCAGCCCTACGCCTCGTACAAGGACCTCTTCAACGTCTGGACCGTGGACGCCGTCTCCAACCAGTCCGGTGTTTCCGGCGACCCGTCCAAGGACGTCGTCAAGGACACCGCCCTCGGCTCGTACTTCTGGTGCGACGACATCGAGCGGCTGCTGTGCGTCGACACCGCCAAGGTCGAGTCGTACGCGGCCAAGGCGCCGCAGGCCGATCTGGTGGTCGTGCTGTCCAACTCCACCAAGTACGGCGGTGCGGGCTACACCCTCACCTCACAGGTCGGCCATGACGGCATCGCCACCGCCGCCTCCGACCACCCCGACTCCGACCAGATCGCGGTCCACGAGACCGGTCACTCGCTCGGCAAGCTGGCCGACGAGTACTTCTACCCGGAGTACGGCACCTACACGGGCGCCGAGCCCGGCGAGTCCAACGCCACCAAGCTGAGCGCGGCGCAGCTGACCGCCCAGCAGAAGAAGTGGTACCGCTGGATCGGCCAGACCTCGCCCGACGGCGGCACGGTCGGCGCCTACGAGGGCGGCCGCTACTACCCCAAGGGCATCAACCGCCCCACCGACAACTCGATCATGCGCACCCTGGGACGGGAGTACAGCCTCCCCGGCCGCGAGGCGATGATCGCGGGCTTCTACAGTCACGCCACCGCGCTCAGCAGCCGTACGGCCACCGCCACGGCCGTCAAGCGGTCGGCGGGCATCGAGGTGGACGTGCCCAAGGGCGCGTCGCTGAAGTGGTACGTGGACGGGGCGGAAGTCACCGCCGCGAACGGTAAGACGAGCGTCACCCCGGCGGGGCTGGGCGTCCCGAGCGACGGTGCGAGCCATAAGGTCACCGCGAAGGCGACGGATGGCACGAGCGCGGTGAAGGACCCGGCCCTGCGCAAGCTGCTGAGCGACTCCCGGACGTGGAAGGTCACCAACTGACCTTCCCGTTCCCCCTGACTGGCCGCCCCGTGGACCCCCGCTGCGGGGCGGCCCACCCTCTTTTTTTTGAGGCTCGGTTCGCCACCTCAGGGGCCGGAAGCGCGAAGGTGCCCGATAAGGGGCGGCCGCGGTCCGCCCCTTTAACATCGGCGGGTCCCAGGCTTCCGTATGGCGCGCCCGGGCTCAATCGCCCGTGAGGGCGGGTCGGTGGTCCGGTGTTCGAGGGCCTCGGCGGGGTGAGGCAAGATGAGCCCATGGGTACCGGGGGAGAAGGCCGCCTGATCGCCAACCGCTACCGGTTGGCCACACGGCTCGGACGCGGCGGAATGGGCACGGTCTGGCGGGCCGTCGACGAGTTGCTGGTCCGCGATGTCGCGGTCAAGGAACTCCACGTGGACGAGGGGCTCACGGCCTTCGACTCGCAGTTGCGCGGTGAGCGCACCCTGCGCGAGGCCCGGACCGTCGCACAGATCAAGCATCCGAACGTGATCGTCCTCCACGATGTGATCGAGGAGGACGACTGCGCCTGGATCGTCATGGAGCTGGTCGACGGGTTCTCGCTCGCGGACCGGCTGGGCGCGGACGGCCCCGTCGGGGCGCGTGAGGCGGGGCGGATCGCGGTCGCGCTGCTGGGCGCCTTGCGCGCCGCGCACGCACGCGGCGTGCTGCACCGGGACATCAAGCCGGCGAATGTGCTGGTGGAGTCGGGCACCGGCCGGGTCGTGCTGACGGACTTCGGGATCGCGCAGGTCACCGGGTCCACCACGATCACCGAGACGGGCTCGTTCGTGGGCTCGCCCGAATACACCGCGCCGGAGCGGATGTCGGGGCGGCGCACCGGGCCGGAGTCGGACCTGTGGTCGCTCGGGGTGCTGCTCTGCACGCTGGTGGGCGGTGAATCCCCGTTCCACCGCGAGTCGCTGGCCGGGGTGTTGCACGCCGTCGTCTTCGACCAGATCCCCATGCCGGAGGCGGCAGGGCCCCTGACGCCGGTCATCGAGGGGCTGTTGCGGCGGGCTCCGGAGGAGCGGCTGAGCGCCGACGAGGTCGAGCGGATGCTGCTGATGGCCCAGGAGGTGGGCGACACTCCGGAGATCCCGTTGGAGTACACCCCGACCCAGCCCAGCGTGCCGTTCGGGCCGGACGGCCGCGGTTCGTCGGCGTCCGTACGTGTGCCGCCCCCGGTGTCTCCGGTGTCCTCGCCCGCGCCGTTCCCCGCTTCCGGGCCCCCGGCCGCCTTCGCCCCCGTGGCCGCTCCGGCAGCCCCCGCCGCCCGGTCCCTTTCCGGTCGTGGCGGGCGCCGCCGTGTCGTCCTTATGGCCGCCGCCGCGGTGGTCGCGCTCGCCGGCGTGGCCGCGGGTGTCGTGGCGCTGCGGGACAACGGGGGCGGTGACGGCGACGCGGCGTTGGGCGGGGGTACGAGCCAGAGCGCCGACAAGGGGAGTTCGCGGAGCCCGAGCGCCCCCGCGAAGGCGCCGCAGCGGCCCGTGAAGGACACCGAGCCCACGGCGAGCCCGTCGGACCGGATCCCCGAGGGCTATGAGCTGATCAAGGACCCGGTCGGCTTCTCGCTCGCCGTGCCCGAGGGGTTCGCCCGCGAGTACAAGCCGCCCCGGGTCTACTACAACTCGCCAGGTATGGAGTTCCGGATCGGGATCCACGTCCAGGAGCAGAGCCCCGAGGGCCCGCTCGGGCTCAGCCGTAAGGCGGACGCCAAGGGCACGCAGGACTATCCGGGCTACCGCAGCGGCCAGGTCATCGAGACCGAGCACAACGGCCGCCCCGCCGCCCTGTGGGCGTTCATCTGGAACGGCTCGGCTGACGACGGCGGCTCACGGCAGACATACGACCTGAGCTGGAACGAAAACGGCAAAATGTACGACCTGTGGCTATCCGCCCCCGTGGGCGAGAAATCCCTGGGCAAGCGGCATTTCGACACCGCCGCCGCCACGTTCACGCGCCCCGGCGCGGAGAACTGAGCGACGTCGCAACGGCTTTGTCACGAGCGCCCACGGCGTCTCCACAGCGGTGCCGCCGACTGGGTAATGATGGGCGCATGACGAACGACGGGGGACGGGTGAACGAGCCCACCAGCTACAGCCTGCGGCCACCGCACGCTCCGGCCGCCCCGGTGCCGGCGCCGCAGCCGCCACCCGAGGCGCCCGAGGTGCGTGAGGCACGTGAGGCGCCCCAGGGGTCCCAGGCACCCCAGGGCTCCCAGGGGGCCCAGCAGCCGGGCCAGGAGGCCGGGGCGGCGGGGCCGTCGCGGGGCGCGTACGAGCCGACGCAGTTCGCCGATCCGCGCGGCGGCGCCCAGCCGCCCGCCGGACAGCGGCCCGGCGAAGGGGCGTCAGCCGAAGCCCGGCCCGCCGCGCCGGACCCGAGCAGCGGGCGGCTCATCGGCGGCCGCTATCAGCTCGTCTCCCGCCTCGGCCACGGCGGTATGGGCACCGTCTGGCGGGCGCACGACCAGATCGTGGACCGCGATGTCGCGGTCAAGGAGCCGCGCGTCCCCGACCATCTCCCCGAGCGCGACCGGCAGACCGTCTATCAGCGGATGGAGCGCGAGGCGCGCGCCGCGGCGCGGATCGACCACCCTGCCGTCGTCACCGTCCACGACGTGGTGGTCGAGAACGGCCGCCCCTGGATCGTGATGGAGTTGGTGCGCGGCCAGTCGCTGGGCGACCGGCTGACGGAGGGCACGCTGGATCCGCGCGAGGCGGCCCGGATCGGGCTCGCCGTGCTCGGCGCGCTGGCGGCGGCCCATGAGGCGGGCGTGCTGCACCGCGATGTGAAGCCGGACAATGTGCTGCTCGGCCGGAGCGACCGGGTGGTGCTCACCGACTTCGGCATCGCGCAGATCGAGGGCGAGCAGCGGCTCACCGAGACGGGTGGTTTCGTCGGCTCGCCCGAGTTCATCGCACCCGAGCGGGTGCTGGGCCAGCGGCCGGGGCCGGAGTCCGACCTGTGGTCGCTCGGCGTCGTGCTGTACGCGGCCGTCGAGGGCATGTCGCCGTTTCGCCGCTCCCACGCCCCCGCGACCCTCCAGGCCGTGCTCGGCTCCGAACCGCAGGTCCCCGCGCGGGCCACCGGCCCGCTCGCCACGCTGATCATGCAACTGCTGCGCAAGGACCCGGCGATGCGCCCGGCGGCGCCCGAGGTGCGGCAGGCCCTGGAGGCGGCGGCGCGGGAGCCGCAGTCGGTGCCCACCATGCTCGCCACGGCCGGATACCCGTCGGGCGGCGGGCAGTCCACGGGCAGCCGCTTCGTGCCGCCGATCCTGCACAAGAACCGTAAGGCGCAACTCGGGCTGGGCGGTCTGGTGCTGGTGGTGGCGGCCGCCCTGGTGCTCACGATCATGAAGCCGTTCTCCAGTGAGGGGCTGCCACCGGGCTGGACGGTCCGGGAGGAGCGCGATGTCGTGGGCGCGTCCGTGGCCGTGCCGGGCGAGTACCGGCGGGTCCAGGACGACAGCGACTCGGACAACCCGGTGGTCACGTACTACGACCCCAGCGGTGTCTTCAGCGTCTCCCTGCGGCGGTCCACCCCCGACGGCGAGAACGACCCCGCGGACCTCGACGCGGCGGCGGACCAGATCGTGGCCTTCTACAAGGACGGCGGCGGGGCGACGGTCGAGGAGGCCAGGAGCGAGAAGGCCGGGTCGAAGCAGCAGGGGAAGGAGGCGCGGGACGTCACCACCTCCTATCTGCCGTACGGCACCAGCAGCAACAAGAACCCCATCCGGTATGTGAAGCGCGATCACCTCTACGTCAACAAGGCCAAGGTCGCCTGGGATCTGACGGTCTCCATGCCCGCCAACGGCGACGCCCAGAGGGACGGCGAGGAGCTCTACGAGCGGATCGTGCGGAATCTGAAGATCGACAAGCTCTGAGGGAGTATCGACAAGCTCTGAGGGAGTTGGGCGGGTCCCGCCCGGGGCCACGGGGCGAAAGTTGTTACCGCCGGGTACCCAAAGCCGCCGGGCGGGCCTACTCTCGCCCCCATGACGGACTCGCACATCACGCAGGTCGGCACCGGCAACCCGGTCGCCCCCGAAGGCACCCGCACCGCCGCCGACGTCGTCACTCCCGAGCTGATCACCCGGCTCACCCGGGGCGTCGGCGGCAGCGGCACCACCGTCAGCCACACCCCGTTCACCGGGGAAGTCCTCGCCGCCGCCCTGCCCGAGTCCACCCCCGAGGACGTCGCCACCGCCTTCGAGAACGCCCGCGCCGCCCAGCGGGCCTGGGCCGCGACACCCGTCCGCCGGCGCGCCGCCGTCCTCCTCCGCTTCCACGATCTGCTGCTGCGCCGCCAGCCGGAGATCCTGGACCTGATCCAGCTGGAGACCGGCAAGACCCGGCTGCACGCCCAGGAGGAGGTCCAGGGCGTCGCCATCGTGGCCCGCCATTACGGCCGTAAGGCGCCCGCGTATCTGCGCCCCAAGGGGCATCTGGGCGCGGTGCCCACCCTCACCAAGGTCACCGAACTGCGCCAGCCGCGCGGGGTCGTGGGCCTCATAGCACCCTGGAACTACCCCCTCCAGCTCTCCGTGGGCGATGCGATCCCCGCCTTCGTGGCGGGCAACGCCGTGGTGATGAAGCCCGACACCGAGACCGCGCTGTCCGCCCTGTGGGCGCGCGAACTCATGGTGGAGGCCGGACTTCCGGCCGGGGTGTGGCAGGTCGTGATCGGGGACGGCCCGGTGGTCGGCCCGGCCGTGGTCGAGCGCGCCGACTACGTCGCGTTCACCGGCTCCACCCGCACCGGCCGCGAGGTGGCCCAGGCCGCCGCCGCCCGCCTGGTGGGCTGCTCCCTCGAACTCGGCGGTAAGAACGCCATGTTGGTGCTGCGCGACGCCGACCTCGCCCGCGCGGTCGACGGCGCGGTGCGCGGCAGCTTCGCCTCCGCCGGGCAGCTGTGCATCTCCATGGAGCGGCTGTACGTCCACGAGTCGATCGCGGACGATTTCCTGGAGCGCTTCGCGGCCCGTACGAAGGCCATGCGGCTCGGCACCGCCCTGGCGTACGGGGCGGAGATGGGCTCGCTCGTCTCGGAGCGGCAGCTGGAGACCGTCACCCGCCATGTGGACGAGGCCGTCTCCAAGGGCGCCACGGTGCTCGCCGGCGGCCGCGCCCGCCCCGACATCGGCCCGTACTTCTACGAGCCGACGATCCTGGACGGCGTGGAGTCCCCGATGGCCGTCTGCACCGAGGAGACCTTCGGCCCGGTCGTCTCCGTCTACCGCTTCCGCGACGAGGACGAGGCCATCGAGCGCGCCAACGCGACGTCCTACGGTCTGAACGCCAGCGTCTGGACCAAGGACGCCCGGCGCGGCCGCGCGATCGCCACCCGGCTGCGCGCGGGCACGGTCAACCTCAACGAGAGTTACGCCGCCGCCTTCGGCAGCGTCGCGTCGCCCATGGGCGGCATGGGCGACTCCGGACTCGGCCGCCGCCATGGCTCCGAGGGCATCCTCAGGTTCACCGAACCGCAGACGGTCGCCCAGCAGCGGCTGATGCCGCTCGGCCCGGCCTTCGGGATGACGGACGAGAAATACGCGGACTTCATGACCCGCAGCCTGCGCGCGCTCAAGGCACTGCGCCTGCGCTGATCAGCACATTTCAATGGAGGTACCAGTGTCAGGGGAGAAGTCTGCCCAAAAGCGGGGGCGAGAGCCCGGCCACGACGAGGACTTCGCCGACGATCTCAACGCCCATGCCGACACCCACGCCGACGACGGTGACTTCGACTACGACGTGATCGTGATCGGTTCGGGATTCGGCGGATCGGTATCGGCCCTGCGTCTGACCGAGAAGGGCTATCGGGTCGGCGTCCTCGAGGCCGGCCGCCGGTTCACCCCCGAAACCCTGCCCAAGAGCTCCTGGGACCTCCGCAACTACCTCTGGGCCCCGGCCCTCGGCTGCTTCGGCATCCAGCGCATCCATGTCCTGGGCAAGGTCATGGTGCTGGCGGGCGCCGGGGTCGGGGGCGGTTCGCTCAACTACGCCAACACCCTCTACGTACCGCCCGAGCCGTTCTTCCGGGACCGCCAGTGGGGGCACATCACCGACTGGCAGGAGGAGCTGAGCCCGTACTACGACCAGGCGCGGCGGATGCTCGGGGCGCGCCTCAACCACACCCTCACCCCGTCCGATGTCCACCTCAAGGCGGCCGCCGAGAAGATGGGCGTGGGCGACACCTTCCATATGGCGCCCGTGGGAGTCTTCTTCGGGGACGGTCACGACGCCGACGGCACGACGAAGGCCGCGCCGGGCGGGCCCGTTCCCGATCCTTACTTCGGCGGCGCGGGCCCGTCCCGTAAGGCGTGCACGGAGTGCGGTGAGTGCATGACCGGCTGCCGCCACGGCGCCAAGAACACCCTCAACGAGAACTATCTCCACCTCGCCGAGCGGGCTGGAGCCGTGGTCCACCCGATGACGACCGTCGTCGCCCTGTGCGACGACCCGCACGGCGGCTATACGGTCACCACCGTCCCGACCGACAACCGCCGTAAGGGCAAGCCGAAGGCGCTGCGCTCCCGGTACGTCGTCCTCGCCGCCGGTACGTACGGCACCCAGACGCTGCTGCACACGATGCGGGACAAGGGGCTGCTGCCGCGCGTCTCGGAGCGGCTCGGCATCCTCACCCGCACCAACTCCGAGGCCCTGGTGGGCGCGCAGACCACCGACCGCCGCTACCGCCGCGCGCGGGGCGGGGAGGGGCGGGCGGACTTCACCCGGGGTGTCGCGATCACCTCGTCCATCCACCCGGACGAGAACACCCATATCGAGCCCGTCCGCTACGGCAAGGGCTCCAACGCGATGGGGATGCTCTCCATCCTGCAGATCCCGCACGGCGGGCGTGTTCCGCGCTGGCTGCGCTTCCTGGGCGCCAACCTCCGGCATCCCACCCTGGCCGTGCGCTCGCTGTCCAACCGCCGCTGGTCGGAGCGGACCATCATCGGCCTGGTCATGCAGACGCACGACAACTCGCTCACCACCTACCGCAAGCCGAAGGGGCCGGGTAAGGGGCTGCTCACCGCCCGCCAGGGCCACGGCGAGCCCAACCCCGACCACATCCCCGAAGGCGCCGAGGCGGCCCGCCACATCGCCGACTCGATCAACGGCTTCGCGGGCAGCAACGTCGGCGAGCTCATGGGCACCCCGCTGACCGCCCACTTCCTCGGCGGCTGCCCGATCGGGGCGTCCCCGGAGGAGGGCGTCATCGACCCGTACCACCGGCTCTACGGCCATCCGGGCATCCATGTGGTCGACGGCGCCGCCGTCTCGGCCAACCTGGGCGTCAACCCGTCCCTGACCATCACGGCCCAGGCCGAGCGGGCGATGTCCCTGTGGCCCAACAAGGGCGAGTCCGACCCGCGCCCGGCCCCGGAGGCGCCGTACGAGCGCCTGCGGCCCGTCCCGCCGCGCGGCCCCGCCGTACCGGCGGACGCCTTCGGGGCGTTGCGGCTCCCGCTGCTGCCGGTGCCGAAGGTCCCGCCGCGCGCCTGAGCGCCGGGGCGCCGTACGGGCCTCCGCCGCGCGCCTGAGGGCCGGGCAGCTTGAGCGCCGGGCAGCTGAGCGCGGTGGCGCCGTACGGGCCGGAGACCAGCCCGTACGGCGCCCCTCAGAACCTTCGCGAGGACCGTCAGACCGTGGCGCGACGGCGACGGACCACGAAGACCGCGCCTCCGCCCGCGGCCATCGCCACACCACCGATCACGGCGATCATCGGCAGCGCGGAGGAGGAACCCGTTTCGGCCAGGCTGCCCTTCGGGCTGATCTCCGTGTCGCCCTCCGGCTTGTGCGGCAGCGGCTTCTTGCCACCCTGCGGCTTCGGGTCGGCCGGGGGCACATGGCCCGGCTTCGAACCCGCCTTCAGCACGTCGAACTCGTAGTACTCACCGGTCGAGTAGACGCAGTTGCCCTCGTCGTCCGCGTACACGCCGACGCTGATGGCGTAGCCGAAGCCCTCGGGCGCGCTCTTGGCGACGCTCAGCCGGAGGTCGACCGTAAGGGTCTCGTGGGGGCGCACATCGGTGTAGCCGATGTAGCCGGAGCCCGGGTCGTTCTCGTCGGTGGAGATGGCCTTCCAGGCGCCGGACTCGGGGTCCTTGTACTGCAGCGTCAGGTACTTGCCCGTCCCGTCCGGGGCGGACTCGTGCACCGTGCCCGCGAAGACCCCGAAGTCGACCCGCTGGTAGCTGCGGTCCGACTCGTTCTTCACCTGGAACGTGAAGCCGTGGAAGCCGCTGCCCGCCACGACCTTCGACGGCAGGCCGACCAGGGTCGTGCTGAGCTCCGGGTCCTCGTTGTAGTCCCCGTCGTCCGCGCACTCGCCGTCGCCCGGCTCCTCGGTCGACGTCGGGGTCGGGGTCGGGGTGGCGGTCTCGGTCGGGGTGCCCGAGGGAGTGCCGGGGGTGCCGCCGGGGGTCGGAGCCTGGGTGGCGCTCGTGGACGGCGCCGGGGTGGTCGGCGTGGGTTCCTTGGTCGGAGCGGTCTCCGTCGGCGACGGAGACGGGTCCTCCGGAGACGGCGTCACGGTCTCGGTGGCGGACGGCGACGGGCTCTCGCTCGGCGTCTCCGCGAAGGCAGCGGGGGCCGCGAGAAGCGCGGCGGGGGCTATGGCGGCCGTCGCTGCGGCGGCCGCCAGGGCGCGGCGAAGCTTCATGAAGACCTCTCTGGGTCCGTACGTATCCCCTGGGGGCGATACGCGTGTGGAAGGCCGTCGCGGTGGGGCGCGGGATGGCCGTGCGTTTGCACGTACATGACCAGGCGAATGGCTGAAAGGTTGCCTTCACAGTTGCTCACAGAATGGTCACAGAATCCGCGACGGCCGCCCTGCCTCGCATGTCATCACCCGTACGGCGCGTGACCGGCCCGCGCGCGGGCTCGTTGTGCCCGATGCCGCGCCAGCCAGGAGCGGCCCGGAAAAATCCACGCGTGGCTCAGATCCGCCGCAGCGATGAGACGCGGCCCCTGTGGTGATTCAGGCGGCCCGTCGTGGGACCTCGCTTCGGCGAGGTGACCGGTCGGCAGGGGACAGCAGCCCGGTCACCACCTAAGGACGGTCGGCCCTGGGGACGCCTGGGGCCGACCGTATCCGGTCGAAACGGTTGCGCCCGGCGCTCCGCATCCACCACGATGCTGAGAGGGACAACGCCCCCGGTCACACCCCGACATTGGTCCGACCACGCGGGCGTACGCCGTTCAGACACCCCTGACATACGGGCCCCATAAGCCAGCGGCGCAACCCCCCGGCGCCGCCTCTCAGCACCGGCGCTGCCCTGACGCCGGTGCTGACCGCCTAGGGCCCCGGGGGCGCCCGCCCCGTTCGGGCGCTCCCGGGGCCCTTCGCCTCTCTGCGGCCGCTGTCCGAGTCCGCTGTCCGTTCCGCTATCCGTGTCCGCTGCCCGTGGCCGTGAGGGCGGGCGGAGGGATCAGACCCGGCCCCGGCACAGCTCCAGCAGCGTCATGGCGAGCGTCGTACCGGGCTTGCCCAGCCGCTGCCGGTAGCGGTCGAGGATCTCCATCTCGCGGGAGAGGTGCACCCGCCGCCCGCCCGCCGCGATCCGTGCCTCCTGGACGGTGGCCGAGACGGCCATCCGCTCCCGGACGAGATCGAGGATCTGCCCGTCGAGGGCGTCGATCCGCTCCCGCGCGGTGCCGATCACATTGGCGGCCTCTGTGGCCGAAACGCTGCTGCTCATGTCCGTGTCTCCTGGTCCGTGTCGCGGAGCCCTGGAGTCCGGCCAAGACCCGGAGATCAAGACAGAGCGCCCCGGGCCTTTGCCGGCCCGGGGCGCCTGGGAAGTCGCTGTCAGTGTTTACGCAGCACGACCATGGCAGCCGGACGGGCCGGTGCCATAGGTAAAGACGAAGGTCATGCGCGTGGACATGGCGTCGATTATGGGCCCGTTAGAATCGAAAGTCCAAACCTGCGGTCCCGCCCCGAAGCCGTGGCCCCGCCGCAGTCATGTTCCACCGCACGCCACCACCGCCGGAAGGCCGCCGAAGTGCCATCAGCGTCCCCTGCTGCCGCCCCCGACACCGTCCTGGTTGTCGACTTCGGCGCGCAGTACGCCCAGCTCATCGCCCGCAGGGTCCGTGAGGCCCGGGTCTACAGCGAGATCGTTCCGTCCACCATGCCGGTGGCCCAGATGCTCGCCAAGAACCCCAAGGCGATCATCCTCTCCGGCGGCCCCTCGTCGGTCTACGCCGAGGGCGCGCCCACGCTCGACCGCGCGCTCTTCGAAGCGGGCGTCCCGGTCTTCGGCATGTGCTACGGCTTCCAGCTGATGGCCAAGGCGCTCGGCGGCACCGTGGACAACACCGGGGCGCGGGAGTACGGCCGTACGGCGCTCACCGTCACCAAGCAGGGCTCGACGCTCTTCGCGGGCACCCCCGAGGAGCAGCAGGTGTGGATGTCGCACGGCGACGCCTGCTCCGAGGCCCCCGAGGGCTTCACCGTCACCGCGTCCACCGATGTGGTGCCGGTCGCGGCCTTCGAATGCGATGAGCGCAGGCTGTACGGCGTGCAGCACCACCCCGAGGTGATGCACTCCACCCACGGCCAGCAGGTGCTGGAGCACTTCCTCTACCGGGGCGCCGGCCTGGAGCCCACCTGGACCACCACCAATGTGGTCGAGGAGTCCGTGGCCGCGATCCGGGAGCAGGTCGGCACCAAGCGCGCGATCTGCGGGCTGTCCGGAGGTGTGGACTCCGCCGTGGCCGCCGCCCTCGTCCAGAAGGCCATCGGCGACCAGCTGACCTGCGTCTACGTGGACCACGGCCTGATGCGCAAGGGCGAGTCCGAGCAGGTCGAGAAGGACTTCGTGGCGGCCACCGGTGTGCAGCTGAAGGTCGTCGAGGCCGAGGAGCGCTTCCTTACCGCGCTCGCCGGGGTCTCCGACCCCGAGGAGAAGCGGAAGATCATCGGCCGGGAGTTCATCCGGGTCTTCGAGCAGGCGCAGGCCGAGCTGGTGGCCGAGGCGGGCGCGGCCGGTGAGGACGTGGAGTTCCTGGTCCAGGGCACCCTCTACCCCGACGTCGTGGAGTCCGGCGGCGGCACCGGCACCGCCAACATCAAGTCCCACCACAATGTGGGCGGGCTGCCCGACGACATCGAGTTCCAGCTGGTCGAGCCGTTGCGTCGGCTGTTCAAGGACGAGGTGCGGATGGTCGGCCAGGAGCTCGGCCTGCCGGACGAGATCGTCCACCGCCAGCCCTTCCCGGGCCCCGGCCTGGGCATCCGCATCGTCGGCGAGGTCACCAAGGAGCGCCTGGACCTGCTGCGCGAGGCCGACGCCATCGCCCGCGAGGAGCTGACCGCCGCCGGTCTGGACCGCGACATCTGGCAGTGCCCGGTGGTCCTGCTCGCCGACGTCCGCTCGGTCGGCGTCCAGGGCGACGGCCGCACCTACGGCCACCCGATCGTGCTGCGCCCGGTCTCCTCGGAGGACGCGATGACGGCGGACTGGTCGCGGCTGCCGTACGACGTGCTGTCGCGGATCTCGACCCGCATCACCAACGAGGTGGACCAGGTGAACCGGGTGGTGCTGGACATCACCAGCAAGCCGCCCGGCACCATCGAGTGGGAGTGACCGCCGCGCTCCCTCCGGGTCGGATGGTCATCTGATCGTCAAACGCCTACGCCGTCGCTCATTCGTTTGGGTGGCGGCGTCGGCGTTTGCGCTCGGTAGGCTGGCTCCACGGCCAAGAATCCCGTCCATGGGAGGAACCATGACCGCTGAGCCGCTGCACACCACTTCGTGGCCGGTGCCGCCGCTGGATGGCTACACCGTGGACGACTTGTTCCGTCTGCCTGATCTCCCGCCGCATACCGAGCTGATCGACGGAAGTCTGGTTTTCGTGAGTCCGCAGCGGAGTTTTCATGCTCTGGTGATTGAAGTGCTGCTGTTCGGCTTGCGAGTGACGGTGCCCGGCGACCGGCGGGTCCGGCGGGAGATGAATGTCGTCATCGACGATCGCCAGGCACCGGAGCCCGATCTCTTTGTGATCCGGGCCGAGGCCGCGATCAGTGGTGAGGAGTCGCGTTACGACGCGAAGGACGTCGAGCTCGTGGTGGAGGTCGTCTCCCCTGAGTCGGCGGTGCGGGACCGCAAGCGAAAGCCACAGCTGTACGCCGAGGCGGGTATCCGGCACTTCTGGCGGGTGGAGAGCGGTGAGGACGGCCGGCCGGTCGTTCATGTCTTCGAGCTGGACGAGACCACCAACGCCTACGGACTCACGGGCATTCACCACGACCACCTCAAGCTCTCCATCCCCTTCACCATCGACATCGACCTCACCGAGATCGACCATCTGTAGCGGGCCCTGACTCTGGCCTCCTGCGATACCCAGAGGTAGCTTCCGCCTCAGCACACCAGAGGAGCGGAGCTGCCGATGACGAACCAGCCGCAGACCCCCACCCCGATACCGGCCGATCAGCTGCGGTTCACCATGCCCCCGCAACACACCTCGCCCCATGACGAGCGCCGCTACCGCAAGGAGCGGCTGGCCGCGGCGCTGCGCCTGTTCGGGCGGTTCGGGTACGAGGAGGGGGTCGCGGGCCACATCACCGTGCGGGACCCGGAGTTCACCGACTGCTACTGGGTGAATCCGTTCGGCATGCCCTTCGGCCACATCACCGTGAGCGATCTGCTCCTCGTCAATCAGGCGGGCCAGGTGGTCGAGGGACGCGCCCACGTCAACCAGGCGGCCTTTGTCGTTCACTCTTCCGTGCATCAGGCGCGGCCGGACGTCGTGGCCGTCGCGCACAGCCGCTCGGTGCACGGCCGCACGCTGGCCGTGCTCGGCGAGCCGCTGGAGCCGATCACCCAGGAGGTCTGCGCGTTCTTCGAGGACCACGCGGTCTACGGGGGTACCGCGGGGGTCGTCGTGGACGAGGACGAGGGGCGCGCGATCGCCGCCGCGCTCGGCGGCCACAAGGCCCTCATCCTGCGCAATCGCGGTCTGCTGACGGTCGGGGACTCGGTCGACGCGGCCGCGTGGTGGTTCATTACGATGGAGCGCGCCGCCCAGGTGCAGCTGGCCGCGAAGGCGTCTGGCAGGCCGGTGCCCATCGACTACGCCGACGCGATGCGGACGCGTGAGCAGCTGGGAAACGATCTTGTGGCGTGGATCAACTATCAACCTCTGTATCTGCAGATCACCCGGGATGAGCCGGACCTGCTGAGCTGACACCCTCCGCGGTGCGGCACAATCCCCTCTCAACACATGACAGTTGGGCGGTGCCGCGCGAACCCGCGGTCCCGTACGGAACGAGCGAACGACGGAGCGACCCGCGTGGCGGTGGAGCAGGCGGAGAACGCCACGACGGCAGAACGACAGCACCCTCATGGGCACCCGCACGGCCACAAGGGCTGTGAATGCCCTCAGGGGGCCCGGGAGGGCCACCGGAGGGCCGTGGCCACGTTCGTGGCCCTACGGGAGCGTTTCGCGGCCGGAGAGGGCCTTCCCAAGGCTCTCGCCCATTCGGCCGGGGCGTCCCGGCAGTGGGTCTCGGACGAGCTGGCCCACGCGGCGCGCTCGGTGGCCGACAGCGGCCGCGCCGAGACCTCGGCCTGGCGCCACCGGGTGTGGCTGCGCACGGTGTGCGTGGTGTGGGGCGCGGCCGGGGCGCTGCTGATCGGCCAGTTGGCCACGGCGATCGGCGCGGGCTGGTCGGTCGCGCGGACGGCCGGGCTCTCCGCCGCCGTGATCACCGCCGCGCTGCTGACCCTCACCGCCCGGCTGCACCGCGCGGACGGCGGCCCGCTCGCCCCGCTCGTCGGCGAGGACAACCGCCTCTCCACCTCCCGTACCGTCGCCGCCGCCTGGCTGCTGATCGCGGTCTTCGCGGTGCTGGTACTCGGCGTCGAGCTGGCCGTGGACCCCGGCGACCGGCAGCGGCTGACCGACGGGCTCGCCCTCGGCCACACCGCCGGGCTCCTTATGGTCGCCGCGCTGACGTGCGCGGCCGCGGTGCTGGCACGGCTCGTCGTGGCGGCCCGGGTGCGGGCGCAGCGGCTCCAGAAGGTGCGGGCCGCGCGCCCGCGCGCCGCCGATCTGCTGACCGACGACGCGGGCCGCGGCAGCTTCGCCGATGTGCAGTACATCGTCGTCCACACCGTGGCCCTCGTCTTCACGGCCGTCCGCCTCGCCCGCGAGCCGTGGCGGCTGCCCGATGTGCCGTGGGGTCTGGCGCTGCTGGCGGCCGTGTCGGTGGTGATGTACCTGACCGGGAAGTACGCGGAGGGCGGCCGCCCGACCGTGCTGTCCGTCGTACGGGCCCTCCCCGAGGAGGGCGCCATCGACCGGGACGCCCCGATCCGCACCGGCGACGACATCGAGATCCGCGGCAGCGGCTTCGTCCCGCCGGGCGCCCAGGACCCGGACCGGCTGGCCAAGCTGGTCGTCCGCATCGGCGCGGTGCACGTCCATGTCCCGCTGGTCCCGGTGGCCGGGGGTTTCAGCAGCCCCACGGACACCGCGCTCACCGTGCCGGTCCCGGTGGACGTGGAGCCGGGCCGGGTGGATGTGCAGGTCGTGACGGCCTCGGGGGCGGAGACCAACCGCTATCCCATCGATGTTATGGACTGAGTCGTTCCGGCCGGCCGCTCCGTATGGTTTCGTCGAACACGCAACTAAACGGCGGCGTGACGGGAGAGGCGGGCGGCATGAGACACGCGGATCGTATGGCCGGTTCGGGCACGGCGGGCAGTGGCGGGAGCGTGCATGGTATGGGCGGGATGGGCGGAATGAGTGGCATAGGCGGGCAGCAGCAGCCCGTGGGGATCAGGGCCACCGCCGGCCGTTACGCCCTGCTGCCGCTGCGGATCTTCCTCGGCGTCACCTTCGTCTACGCCGGAATCGACAAGCTCACCGACTCGGCTTTCCTGTCCGACTCGGGCACGGGCTCGATCGGCGAGCTGATGCGCCAGGTGCGGGACAGCTCGGCCGTGCCGTGGCTGGTCGACCAGGCCCTCAAGGACCCCACCGCCTTCGGCTACGCGATGGCCTACGGCGAACTGGCCGTCGGCCTCGGCATCCTGGTGGGCCTCCTCTCCCGCCTGGCCGCCTTCGGCGGCGCGCTGATCTCGCTGAGCCTGTGGCTCACCGTCAGCTGGCAGTCGGACCCGTACTACTACGGCAACGACCTGGCCTATCTGATGGCGTGGCTGCCGCTGGTGCTGGCCGGGGCGCCGTATCTCTCCCTGGACGTCGTCATCTCCCGGCGCCGGCGCCGACAGGGCTCGCAGCTCTTCACATAGCTCGCCGCTTCTCACGGGAGGCGCGTCTCTTCGCGGGACGGGGGCGCGTCTCCGTCTCTTCGCGGGGCGCGCCTCTTCGAACAGGCCGTGGCCCCGGACCGGACCCGGTCCCGTCAGCTGATGATGCGGAAGCCGTCCCGTACCTCGTCGAAGATCGGCCGGTAGGTGCTCCAGTCCGCGTCCGGGGCGCTCAGGTAGATCGCGTACTCCTTGTCGCCCTCATTGCCGAAGCCGAGGTCGATCGCGCGGAACATCCGGACCTCGCCGCGAAACTTGAACTCCCAGATCGCGGCGGGCATGCCCTGGTACTTCGTCTCCTGCAGCCGCAACCGCTCGTAGATCGGGTATTCCTTCTTGTCCTTGAACGCGACCTCGAGGTCCTCGAAGTGCTGGACCTGGTTGCCGGAGGCGAAGTCCAGGACGTTGATCCTGAAGCCGGCCAGCCCGTTGGGGTCGAGGTAGCGGACCTCCTGGGTGCGGTCGACCGTGTTGCCGTCGGGGTCGCTCTGCTCCTGGCGGGTCCAGCCGTCGGGGATGGGGAGGGAGAAGCCGAACTTCTTCTCGGTGACGATGTGGTAGCCGGACGGCGGGTTGTACGGCTTGGCCGGGGAGGCCGACGGGTTGCCCGTGGCGGAGGACCCTCCGCCCTTCCCCCCGCCGCTGTCGTGGTCGAGGCCGTACAGATAGATGCCGCCCGCCACCGCCACGACCGCCAGGGACGTCGCCGCGGCGGCCCACACCGCCTTACGGCTCTTGCGCGCCGGAGCGGGGGCGGGCGGGGGCACCGGCGTCTGGGTGGTCATGGACGGCGTGGTCATGGACGGCGTCGACGCGGTGAACGGCGTGGCCGTGGGCGGGGTGTGCTGCGAGCCGGGCGTGTTCCCGGTGCCCGGGGCGTACGAGGGAATCCGTGGGTCCGACGCGTGCGGTGTGCTCGGAGTGTGCGAGGTGTTCGGCGGGTTGTGCGGAGCGCTCGTCGCGCTGTGCGGAGTGCTCGGTGTGTGGGTCGTGTGTTGATACGGGTTCGATGCCGTGGGCGCGTGTGGCGCGGCGTGCCCGTCCGTGCCCGCGGTCCGGTCCGTGCCCGTGCCCGCGTCCCGCCGCGTCGACAGGTTCATGGTCGCGTCGAGCGGTGGATTCTTGGTGGTCGTATCGAGCGGCGGGGTCTGCAGCGAGGACGTCTCGGGCTCCGAGGCCGGGAGCCGTAGCGCCCGTTCGGTCTCCTCGGCCGAGGGCCGCAGCTCCGGCTCCTTGGCCAGCAGGCTCTCGACCAACGGGGTCAGCGCGCCGGCCCGTTTGGGCGGGTCCAGCGGATCGACGGCGATCGCGTAACCCGTCTCGATCGCCGTGGCCTTGCGGAACGGCGGCCGCCCCTCGACCGCCTGATAGAGCGTCGCCCCCAGCGCCCAGAGGTCCGACGCGGGGCCGGGCTTGCGGCCCCTGACCCGCTCGGGCGCGATGTAGTCGATGGAGCCGACGACCTCGCCGGTCTTCGTCAGCGTCGAGGTGCCGGTGGCCATGGCGATGCCGAAGTCCGTGAGCACGACCCGGCCTTCGGGGCCGAGCAGCACATTGCCGGGCTTGACGTCCCGGTGCAGCACCCCGGCCGCGTGCGCGGCGCGCAGCGCTGCGATCATGCCGCGGCCGATGCGGGCGGCCTCGTCGGGCGAGACGCGTCCCCCGTCCTTCAGCAGGTCGGCGAGGGTCGTGGAGGGCACGTACTCCATGACGATGCACGGCAGTCCGTGGTGGTCCACCACGTCATGGACCACGACCACGTTGGGGTGGGTGATACGGGCCGCGCTGCGCGCCTCGCGGCGGGTGCGTTCGTGCAGGGTCGTCAGCTCGTCCTCGGCGAGGTGCGGAGAGACATAGAGCTGCTTGACCGCGACCTGGCGGCCCAGGAGTTCGTCCTCCGCGCGCCACACCGTGCCCATGCCACCACGGCCGATCTTCTCGACCAGGCGGTAACGTCCGGCTATCAGGTGGCCTACGTCCGACACCGCTTTCCCCTCCCCGCACACGTTCGATGCGACACGATAGCCGCCGTAACCCCCGGGGAGATCTCAGGGAAGACCTAGGGGCGTGCCGGATGTCGCGAGTGCGGCCCTGTTGTCACCATGGACGCATGACCGAAGCACCCACCGTGGCGGACGAGGCCGAGGCCGCGTCCGGTTCCCGCCTGTCACAGACGCCTCTGCGGCGCAGTCGTGACCATAAGGTGATCTCGGGGGTCTGCGGAGGGCTCGGCCGCTACTGCGATCTGGACCCGGTGATCTTCCGGGTGGTGCTGTCGGTGCTGTCCGTCGCGGGCGGTCTCGGTCTGATCGTGTACGGGTTCTGCTGGCTGCTGATCCCGTTCCACGGCGAGGACGAGAACGAGGGGCGCAGACTGCTCTCGGGCCGGGTCGAGGGCCCTGGGCTGACAGCGGTGCTGGTGGCGCTGGTGGGCTGTGGACTCTTCCTGTCGATGGTCAACAACGGCGGCGTCATGTACTTCTCGTTCATGCTCGCTCTCGCGGCGGCCGGTGCGGGCTATTGGTCGTACCACCGGCGGCAGGCGGAGAGCGTGGGCGCGGTGGACGCGGCCACGGCCCAGGCCGTCGCCGACGCGCCGCCCGAGACCAAGGCGCCGCCCACACGCGGCGGCCCCGGCCCCTCCTGGTGGCGCGACCCGATCGTCAAGGACGGTACGACCGGGCCGCTCGGCACCGGGGCCGGGTCGCGGACCGGCTATCTGTGGGGTCCTGACGACGGCCCGTACGACAAGCGGGAGGCGAAGGCGGAGCGGGCCCGCCGGGTGCCGGACCGGGCCTCCATCGGCGGCTGGGCCTTCCTGGTGGCGGTCGCCGCCGCCGTGGTGGGGGCGCGGGCCGGGTGGTCCTCGCAGCCGCTGGGCACCAGCCTCGAGATCGGGTTCGCCTGCGCGCTGGGCGTCTTCGGGCTCGCCCTCGTCATCAGCTCCCGCTGGGGGCGGGCCGGCGGCGGCACGGTGTTCCTCGCGCTGCTGACGAGCGCGCTGCTGGCGGGCGCGGCCGCCCTCCCCGATGCCGTCACCCCCGACTGGGCCCGCCGCACCTGGGCCCCGACCTCCGTGGCGTCGCTGCGCGACGGCTATGAGCTGGGCGGCGGCGTCGCCGAGTTGAAGCTGGACCGGCTGCCCCTGGAAGCGGACAGCTCCATATCCAGCCGGGTGGAGATGGGCGCGGGCAAGCTGGCCGTGACGGTCCCGCGCGACGCCCGGGTGAGGCTGGACATCGAGGTCGGGATCGGCGACATCTGGCTGCCGGGCGAGAAGCGGGACAAGCACAACGTCGACATCGGCCCGGGCCGGGAGCGCAGGCTCACCCTGGAACCGGGGGGCGGTGGCAAGGCCGAGGGCACGGTGTCGCTGAAGCTGGAGATGGGGCTGGGTGCGGTGGAGGTGAAGCGCTCATGAGGCGCCGCTCGTTCGGTCATCGGTTCGGGCATGGGGTCGGTCATCGGTTCGGTCACCGGTTCGGCCATGGCGACCATGGGTCCGACCCCGACTATGGCGACCATGGGGTCGGGCATCGGGCCGGTCATCGGTTCGGCGATCGGTTCGGTGATCGGTTCGGGCATCGGGCCGGCCACTGGCGCGGTCACTCGCTGGGGCACGCGGCCCCCGACCGGTCCCGCCATCCGTTCGAGCCGGGCAAGCTGGTGGCCGGGCTGGTGATCCTGGGCCTGGCCGCCGCGTACGGGATGGACGCGGCCGGGAAGTGGGACGTCCGCCCGGAGATCGCCCTCCCGGCCCTCCTGTGCGGCCTCTGCGTCGCGGCCCTGACCTCGGCCCTCACGTACGCGTTCCGCCGCCGGTCGAGCAGGGCGACGCCGGACGACTGACGGCGGCCCCAGGCCCCGGGGTGCGGCGGCCCCCGCGCCCCGGCTCCCGGGCCTCCGGACCCGGCTCCCGGGCCCCCAGGCCCCGGCCCCAGGTCGGGGAACGATCAGGGGCGACCCTGATGCCCGTTGTCGGCCGGGCGTGTGACGATCGAGCCATGACCGCCGCAGTGCCCCCCACGGCTCCCGAGCCACCTCCGCGCAAGCTCTACCGCAGTGCCGAAGGCCGTCTCCTCGGCGGTGTGGCGCGCGGGCTCGCGGGCCATCTCGGGCTGCCGGTCGCCTGGGTGCGGATCGTCTTCATCGCGCTGTTCATGGCGGAGGGGTTCGGCGCGCTCGTCTACGCGCTCTTCTGGTTCATCGTCCCGCTCGGCGTCGGCGGCGTGGAGACGACCACCACCCGCCCGCTCACCACCGTGGGCCCCGACGGCCGCCGCCGGATCCTGGCCCGCAGGCCGGAGCGCGGCCAGATCATCGCGCTCGTCGCCCTCGTCGTCGGCATGGGGATCTTCGTCCAGGGCTTCCAGCTCGGCCGCGCCAACACCTACATCTGGCCGCTCCTCCTCATCGGCGCGGGAGTCGCCCTCTTCTGGCGCCAGGCGGACAACGCCCGCCGCGCCCAGTGGGTCGAGCTCAGCCGCAGCAAGCGGGTCCTGCCGCTGGCCCGTGGCGCCGCGGGGGTGGTGCTGGTGGCCGCCGGGGTGTCCGGGATCGTGGTCCTCCAGGGTTCGGCCAAGCATCTGGGGGCCGTGCTGCAGGCGGCCCTGGCGGTCCTTGTCGGCATCGCGCTGCTGGTGGGCCCGTATGTGGTGCGGATGACGCAGGACCTCTCCGAGGAACGGCTGATGCGCATCCGCGCGCAGGAGCGGGCGGAGGTGGCGGCCCACGTCCATGACTCCGTGCTGCACACCCTGACCCTGATCCAGCGCAACGCGGAGGACCCCCGCGAGGTGGCCCGGCTCGCCCGCGCCCAGGAGCGGGAACTGCGCGCGTGGCTCTACCGGCCGGAGGGCACGGGCAAGGACGAGGCCGAGGAGCCGGACACCCTGGCGGAGGCGGTGAAGAAGACGGCGGCGGAGGTCGAGGACCACCACGGCGTCCCGATCGAGGTGGTGGTGGTCGGCGACTGCCCCCTGGACGAGAAACTGGGCGCACAGATACAGGCGGCGCGCGAGGCGATGGTCAACGCGGCCAAGTACGGTGGCGACGGCGGGGCCGTCCAGGTCTTCGCCGAGGTCGAGGGGGCCACGGTGTTCATCTCCGTGCGCGACCGCGGCCCCGGCTTCGACGTGGACGCGGTGCCGGAGGACCGGATGGGCGTACGTGAGTCGATCATCGGCCGGATGCAGCGGAACGGCGGCACGGCGCGGCTGAGATCCGCGCCGGACGGGGGCACGGAAGTGGAGCTGGAGATGGAGAGGGCGGCGACGACATGACCGACGCGACGGGCGGTACGAACGCGACGAGCGGCCCCGGGGCACAGAGTGCGCCGGGCGCCGTGCCCGGTCCGGCGGGGGCCGGGGGCGCCGGAGCCGACGACGCGGCCGCGGCGCGGCGGGTACGCGTGGTGCTCGTGGACGACCACCGCATGTTCCGCACCGGGGTGCAGGCCGAGATCGGGGAGACGGCCCGGACCGGTGTCGAGGTGGTCGGCGAGGCGGCCGACGTCGACCAGGCCGTGACCGTGATCACCGCGACCCGCCCCGAGGTCGTGCTGCTCGACGTGCACCTCCCGGGCGGGGGCGGCGTCGAGGTGCTGCGCCGCAGCGCCTCGCTGATGGCCGACCAGGACCGCCCGGTGCGCTTTCTCGCGCTGTCCGTCTCGGACGCCGCCGAGGACGTCATAGGCGTCATCCGCGGCGGCGCCCGTGGCTATGTGACCAAGACCATCACCGGTACCGACCTCGTGGACGCGATCTTCCGGGTCTCCGAGGGCGACGCGGTCTTCTCCCCGCGCCTGGCCGGTTTCGTCCTCGACGCCTTCGCCTCCACCGACGCCCCGCCCGTGGACGAGGACCTGGACCGGCTCACCCAGCGCGAGCGCGAGGTGCTGCGCCTGATCGCGCGCGGTTACGCCTACAAGGAGATCGCCAAGCAGCTGTTCATCTCGGTGAAGACGGTCGAGAGCCATGTCTCGGCGGTGCTCCGCAAGCTCCAGCTCTCCAACCGCCATGAGCTGACCCGCTGGGCGACGGCCCGCCGCCTGGTCTGAGCCTCAGCCCTGAATAGGTCCGAGCCTGAGCCCCGAAGGGAACGACAGCGGAGAACGGAGATACGGAGAACGGAGAACGGAGAACGAACGGCCGGCGGCTCAGCCCGGCACCCCCATCCGCTGCGTGCCGACGACCGACAGCAGCCGCAGCGCCTCCTCGGCCGGTGAGCCGGGGTCGGCGGTGTAGATGATCACCCGCTGGTCCCGGTCGGCGATGTCCAGCACATCGCAATTGACGGTGATGGGCCCGACGAGCGGATGGTGCAGCGTCTTGCACAGGGTGGGCTCGGCGGACACATCGTGGGAGTCCCACAGCCGGGCGAACTCCTCGCTGCCCGAGCGCAGCTCGGCCACCAGCTCGGTCACCTCGGGATCGTCGGGGTAGCGGGCGGCCGCGGCGCGCAGCCCCTGCGCCGAGGTCTGGGCGAACTCGTCCACGTCCGACACCCCGTACAGCCGCCGCACGTCCCGGTGCGGCCCGAGGAAGGCGCGGCGGACGAAGTTGCGGTCGCGGCGCGAGAGGGCGGAGAAGTCCTCCATGAGGGCCGCGGCCAGATCGTTCCAGGCGATCACCTCGTACGTCGCGGAGAGCACGATCGCCGCCGCGTTCGGCAGCCGCCGCAGCAGGTTCGCGATGCTCGGCCGCACCTCGCGGGAGGGCCCGGCCGGCGGGCCCGGAGGGGCGCCCGCGAGATGGTGCAGATGATGGCGCTCGATGTCGCCCAGCCGCAGGGCGCGGGCCAGCCCGGTCAGCACCTCGCGGGACGGGCGCGGGGCACGGGCCTGCTCCAGCCGCGTGTAGTACTCGGTCGAGATGAACGCCAGCTGCGCCACCTCCTCGCGCCGCAGCCCCGGCGTGCGGCGCCGCGTCCCGGCGGGCAGCCCCACATCGGCGGGCGTGATCCGCTCACGTCGGCTGCGCAGGAAGGCCGCCAGCTCTCGTCTGTCCACGCCTTCAGTGTGCGCGGACGGCCGGGGGCTCAGCCAGGTACCACCGGTGCCTGGTTGGGCCCCGGCGCTCACAGCAGCCTCGGAACCATGAACCACACACCGAACACCACCCTCGAAGCCTCGCCCCGCACCCCGGCCGCCGGACTCCTGGCCGGCAAGGTCGCCTTCATCACCGGCGCCGGGCGCGGCATCGGCGCCGCCGCGGCCCGCCTCTTCGCCCGGGAGGGCGCCCGGGTGCTGCTGGCGGCCCGTACGGAGGCCCAGCTCAAGACGGTCACCGAGGAGATCCGGGCGGCCGGCGGCACCGCGGATCACGTGGTGTGCGACCTGGCCGACGCGACGAGCGTCCGCGCCGCCGTCGACCGGGCCGTGGAGCTGTACGGCAGGCTCGACGTGGCCTTCAACAACGGCGCGACGATCCAGCAGCCGGGCCCGATGGACCAGCTGCCGCAGGCCGACTTCGACCACGTCTACGCCGTCAACCTCCGGGGCCCCTGGCTGGCCATGAACGCCGAGGTCGCCGCCATCCGCGCCACCGCCGGAACCGGCGCCATCGTCAACAACTCCAGCGTCGGCAGCCTCATGGGCAACCCCGAACTCCCCGCCTACGGCGCCATGAAGCGCGCGGTCAACAGCCTCACCGAGTCCGCCGCCGTCACGTACGGCCCGGAGGGCATCCGCGTCAACGCCATCGCACCCGGCGCCACCCTCACCGAGATGATCCGCGCATGGGAGGAGGAATCCCCCGGCATCGTCGACCGCATCACCGCCCACGCCCCACTCCGCCGCGCCGCCGCCCCCGACGAGATCGCCGAGGCCGCGGCCTGGCTCCTCAGCGACCGCGCCTCCTATGTGACGGGTGTGGTCCTCCGGGTGGACGGCGGCAGCCAGACCTGAGACCGCGGGTCGCGGACGACCCGCTTCAGCGAACACCCCCCCGATCTGCTCGCCCAGCCTCACGCCGGGCCGAACTCCGGCTCGAGCCCCGTCAGGTCGCGGCTTGCCGACCACAGGTGGACCGCGACTTCCGCGTCCGCCAGGTGACCTCGGACGGGGCGGCGGCGGGGGGTGCCGCGGAGGGCGAAGTGGCGGGGGGCCCATAGTTCGCCGCCGGTGATGGACGGGTCGAGGACCGCTCGTACGGCGGGCCAGGCGGCCGCGTCCTTGCCCTGGACGAGGATTCCGGCGGGCAGCCCCCGCAGCCGTTCGCCGGGCGTGCGGACGTGCAGGGGCGGGCGGGACGGGGTGAGGGAGTCGAGCGCGCCGCCGGGGTGGGTGACCACGCTCCGCACCGTGCTGCCGACCGCCCTCAGCCGTCGGTCGAGTTCGAAACCGAAGAGCATCTGGGCCAGTTTCGAGCGCCCATAGGTGCGCTCGGGCTCGTATTCGCGGGTGCTCTCGAGGTCGTCCAGGTCCAGCCGTTCGGATGTGGCCGCGAAGCTGCCCGTGGTGATGACGCGGCCCTCGGGGGCGGCCGCGAGCAGCGGTGCCAGCCAGTGGGTCAGCGCGAAGTGCCCGAGGTGGTTGATGCCGAACATCGCCTCATGGCCGTCCCCGGTCTCGAGGCGTGGCGGCTGGTCGAACTTCACCCCGGCGTTGTGGACGACCGCGTCCAGACGGTCCAGCCCCAGCGCTTCCGCGGAGGCTTCGAGCGAGGAGAGATCGGCGAGGTCCAGCCGGATATGGCGCACCCGGGCGTCGGGGACCCGGGAGCGGATCGAGGCCACGGCGGCGTCCGCCCTGCCCGGGTCGCGGCTGCCGAGGACGACGGTGGCTCCCGTACCGGCGAGCTGTTCGGCGACGAAGTACCCGATCCCCGCATTGCCTCCGGTCACCAGAAAGGTCTTTCCGTCGGCCCGTGGAAGGCTGTGGACGTCCCACCGCTCGGTCGAGGTCGAGGATTGGGTGGGGGCTGCGGAAGGCATGCGGTGGCTCCTTGCGTTCGTGAGGTCGGGGCGGGGCCCCATGGGGCTCACGCTGAACGCGTATCAGCCTTACGGTCGCCGCCGACGCCCCACCGACAGAGCGCCGTCACCTCCCGCGCTCCGCCGACAGAGCGCCGTCACCTCTCGCGCTCCGCCGACAGAGCGCCGTCACCTCTCGCGCTCCGCCGACAGAGCGCCGTCACCTCTCGCGCTCCGCCGACAGAGCGCCGTCACCTCCCGGCACCCCCGCCGACAGATCGCCGCTCAGGCGAACCCGTGACCCACCGGCCCCGCCGCATCCAGCGTGTCCTTGACCATGGCGAGCGCCGCGCCCAGGGGGCTGGAGCGGCCGCCGCTCACCGTGATGTCGCCCGCGTCGGGGCAGCCGTAGACGGCGGCCTTCTCGGGGCCCCTGAGGGCGTACAGGGGGTCGCCCGGTTCCGTCTCCTCCAACGCGACGCGGACGACGAGCGGTTCATCGGCGGTCGCGGTCGCGACCGACCGCAGACGGCGGTCCCGCGCGGCGGCCGTACGGGCCGCCTCCGCCGTCCCGGCGTCGATCCCCGGGCCCGCCTCCGTCCTTACGGCCGTCGCGTCCCACCCCCACAGCAGCGCCGCCAACAGCCGCACCTTCACGGCCGCGTCGGCGCCGGAGAGGTCGGCCGTCGGGTCGGCCTCGGCGATACCGCGCCGCTGGGCCTCCGCGACCGCGTCGGGCAGCGCGTCGCCGTCCGCGAGCCGGTCCAGGACGAAGGTGGCGGTGCCGTTGGGGCAGGCGCGCAGCGTACGGCAGCCGAGGCCGCGTACGCCGATCCGCGCGAGGTCGGCGGTGGGGAGGGCGGCTCCGGTGGCGCCCGAGATCCGGATGCGGCTGCCGCCCTCAGCCGCCGCCCGGCACAGCTCGCCCCAATGGCTCAGCAGATGGCTCTTGGTGGCGGTCACCACATGGACCCCTCGCCGCAGGGCCGACAGCGCGTCCGTAGCGGCCTGTTCGCGCACCGCCGGGGACGAGGGCACGGCCTGGGCCAGCACCGCCGCCCCCGTGCGCTCAAGGGTCTCGGCGAGCGGCGGCAGCGGGCCCCAGCCGGGGCGTGGCTCCGACGGCAGCCCCTCGGCCGCGCTGGTGCGCACGGCGGCGAGCCGCAGCGGCAGCGCGCCGCCGATCAGCCGCTCGGCGTAGGCCCGACCCACCGGGCCGTACCCCGACAGCACGACGGAGGGTTGGGCGCGGACGTCAGCGTCGTGTGGCATGCGGCCAGTCTGCCCCGTGTCACCAGGTCGAGGTCACCAGGTCGGGACCGGGGGCCGCTACGCCGGGCGGGCCGCCCCCGCGAAGGGCATGTCCGCCACGGAGGCCAACCGGACCGGGGCCCCGGGGTGCGGCGCGTGGATCATGCGGCCGTCGCCGATGTAGAGGCCGACATGGCTGATGCCGGAGTAGAAGAAGACCAGGTCGCCGGGGGCCAGTTGGTCACGGGTGACGCGCTGTCCGGCGTTGATCTGGGTGTAGGTGGTGCGGGGCAGGGCGACCCCGGCGGCGCGCCAGGCGGCCTGGGTGAGCCCCGAGCAGTCATAGCCGTGGGGGCCGGTGGCGCCCCACACGTACGGCTTGCCGAGGGCCGCGTACGCGAAGGAGACGGCGCGGGCGGCGCGGCCCGCGGCGGGGGTGGGGAAGCCGGCGGCCTTGTCGCCGTCCCGCGCCGCGAGCAGGCGCTGTCGCTGCTCGAGGGTCAGCCGGTCGAGGAGGCGATCGGCGGCGGCGAGCTTCTCCTGGACGGTCCGCTTGTGGTGTGCGGCGGCCGTCTGGGAGGTGCGCAGAGCGGCGAGGCGGTCGGCCGCCTCGCCGCGGACCTGGCGTAATTTCCGCTCCTGACGGCCGATCGTGGCGATCAGGGCGGCCTGGCGGCTCCCCGCGCGCTCGGCGAGCGAGGCGCGCTGCAGGTACTCGTCGGGGGAGGAGGACAGGGCGAGCTGGAGGGCCGGGGCGATCGTCCCCGAGCGGTACTGGGCGGTGGCGAAGGCCCCGAGGGCGTTGCGCGCGGTGTTGAGCCGGGTGGTGCGGCGGGCGGCCTGGTCGCGCAGCGCCTCCAGCGTCCGGCGGGCCTTGTCGGCCTTCTCCCTCGCGCCGTTGTACTGCTCGGTGGCCTCCTCGGCCTCCCGCTGGTACTCGTCGACCTTCGCCTTCACCTGAGCGGGGGTGAGGCGGTTCTCGGCGTGCCCGGTGCCGTTGAGGAGGGTGGCGGACGCGGCGCCGGTGAGGGCGAGGAGCGCTGCCGCGCGGGCGGTGCCGCTGGTGAGCGAGCGCTGCTTGGGCTTCCTGTGCGACGCCACTGCGGCGGTTCACCTGGTCTTTCTTGGGCAAGCCAGTTTGGGCGATCCAGGACATTCCGCAGATCCTGGACCCTTGTGGGGAGCGGACGGGTAGGTGGCAGTCCGCCATGAGGCGGGGACCCTCGGTTGACGGGAAGCGGACTGCCACCTGGAGGAGGAAGCTAGGCCGGAAAGTGGGGGTCGTGCGGGGGATTGAACGGGAGTGCACGGATTTCGTCGGTCCCGTGACGGCTGCTGATCGCCCGGCGAGTGGGGTGGTCGGGAGTGTGGGCGGCCGTGATCGAAGCGGCGATAGGGCCCCACCCGAGTGCCGGGTGATGATATGAGCGCGGCTAGTCTCCGGAGCCATGGACGTACTCATTCACGTGTTCGTCGGCCTCCACATCGTCGGCATCGGCGCGCTGCTCGGCGGCTTCTTCTCGCAGCTCAAAGCCGCGCGGGCGGGCGAGGCCCGGATGATCCCGGCGATGCTGCACGGCGCGCTGACCATGCTGGTGACCGGTGTGGCGCTGGTCGGGCTCAATCAGGCGGACGACAACAGCGTCAATACCGTCAAAATCGGCGTAAAGCTGGCGCTATTGGTTGTGATCCTCGGCCTGGTCTATGTGAAGCGCGACGAGGAGAAGGTAGAGTCTGCCGCCTTCGGCGCGGTGGGTGCCTTGACAACGGCAAACATCTTCATCGCCGTGCTGTGGACCTGACGAACGAGTGTTCTGGGGCTAATCCCAAGGCAATTGCGACACGATCCAGAGGCAACCGTTTGCACTCGCGAGCTGTCTTAGTAAAGAGCGAGGCAGTCGAGAGGAGTGGCCAATGGGGGTAGTGAGGGCAGTCAGAAGGCATGGGCGGCGCGTGGGTGTCGCGCTGGGACTGGCGGGGATGGCGGTGCCACTCGCGGTGGCCGTCGCCGGTCCGGCGCAGGCTCAGGCACGGCCGCTGGGCCGGTCGGCCGGCACGGTGACACCGGTGAGCATGGCCGCGTCGTCGTGCACGACCACCGCGGGGCCGTACCAGGAGCAGGCCGAGCGGTTCCTGGGCCGTCCCGTGGACGGGTGGCAGTCGCGGGCGGACTGTCTCGCGATCCAGAAGTTCCAGATCGACCACGGCATCAGCCCGACGATCGGCTACGCGGGCCCGATCACCTCGGGCGTGATGAGCCTCATCAGCGCCCAGAAGGCCGCCGGGCGCAATCCGAACGCGGCGAGGAAGTGCCCCACCGACAAGGGCCGTATCGCCTGCGTGGACCTCACCCGCCAGCTGAGCTGGGTCCAGGACGGCTCCCGGCTGGTCTACGGACCGGTGCCGGTGCGGTCCGGGCGGGACGGCTTCGAGACCCGCACCGGGCTGAAGAGGGTCTACTGGCGGAACATCAACCACTGGTCGACGCTTTACAAGGTCGCCATGCCCTACAGCCAGTTCTTCGACGGCGGCCAGGCGTTTCACTCGATCGCCGGCAGCGTATGGTCCCCGCCCGGCTCCCATGGCTGCGTCAACATGCGTAAGGGCGACGCCAAGAAGTACTGGAGCCTGCTGAAGAACGGCGACGATGTGTACGTCTACGGGCGCAAGCCCGGCACCTGAGCCACTGAGGGCGCCGTTGAGCCACTGGCGGCGCCGCTGAGCCGATGACGATGCCCCCGGGGGCGGGGGGGGGGCCCGCGCGCGGCGCGCGGGGGGGGCGGGGCCCCGCCGGGGGCCCCCCCCCCCCCGCTAGGGGGACACC
>NZ_JBHYVB010000017.1:83027-90598 GCF_042750115.1 Streptomyces sp. NPDC059455 | reverse complement strand
GGGGGGTGTTGTCGCCGCGCGGCCCCGCGGCGGGGGTGAGGTTGTGCGGCTCCGCCGCGTGGGCGACCAGCCACGACGGCGCCGCGGTCGGCCGACGACGCATCGCGACACTTCCAGCGGAGCGCTCAGGCCCTGTCCGGCGGATCTTCGCGGGCCCGCGACGCCTGGCACGGCGCCCCCAGCTACCGCTGGGAGGTGCCCCCGGCTGCGTTGTCGCGATCGTCCGAGTACAACCCGGTACGAGGACGACCCTCCGCCTTGCGAACCACCGCACCAGACGCCGCGGGCCGATCCGCGAAGATCCACCGGACAGGGCCTAGTCCCTCGCGAGCCCCAACCGCGCCCACAGCCGCGTACGGTCGTCGGCGGCCACCGACGCCGCCCCGTCCGTCACCGTCTCGTAGACGGCGAGGATGTCCGCCCCCACCGTCGACCAGTCGAAGCGCCGTACGTGCCGGCTGCCCCGCTCCCGCAGCTCGACCAGCCGCTTCTCGTCGCCCAGCAGCCGCACCGCGGCCGCCGCCAGGGCGTCGGCGTCCTCGTTGGCGAACAGCTCACCCGCCGCTCCCCCGTCCAGCACCTGGGCGAACGCGTCCAGATCGCTGGCGAGGACCGCGGCGCCCGCCGACATGGCCTCGACGAGGATGATGCCGAAGCTCTCGCCGCCCGTATTGGGCGCGATATAGACATCGACGCTGCGCAGCAGCCGCGCCTTGTCCTCGTCGCTGACCATCCCCAGGAACTCCACGCGCTCCCGCAGCGGCGCGGGCAGATCGGCCACGGCCTCCTTCTCGTCACCGCGCCCGGCGATCAGCAGCCGCGCCCCGGGGCGGGCCTCGAAGATCTTCGGCAGGGCGCGCATCAGCACCGGCAGCCCCTTACGGGGCTCATCGATCCGGCCCATGAAGCCGATCGTCTCCCCCTGCCACTCCTCCTTCGGCTCTGCGTCGGCGAAGAAGTCCACATCGACGCCGTTGGGGATGACCACCGCGTCCCCGCCCAGGTGCTCCACCAGCGTCCGGCGCGCGTACTCGCTCACCGCGATCCGCGCGCTGATCTTCTCCAGCGCCGGCTGGAGGATCGGATACGCGGCGATCATGGCCCGGGAGCGCGGATTGGAGGTGTGGAACGTCGCGACGATCGGCCCCTGGGCCGCCCAGCAGGCCAGCAGCCCCAGCGAGGGCGAGGTGGGCTCGTGGATGTGGATGACGTCGAAGGCGCCGTCGTGCAGCCAGCGGCGCACCCGCGCGGCCGACAGGAACCCGAAGTTCAGCCGGGCCACCGAGCCGTTGTACGGCACCGGCACCGCGCGCCCGGCGGAGACCACGTACGGCGGCAGCGGCGTCTCGTCGTCCGCCGGGGCCAGCACGGAGACCTGGTGGCCGCGCCGGATCAGATGGTCGGCCAGATCGCGGATGTGGAACTGGACGCCGCCTGGGACATCCCAGGAGTACGGGCAGACGATCCCGATCCTCAAGGCTTCTCCGTTTCAGGGCGTCCAGGGCTTCCGGGGCCCTCGGGACTTCCAGCGCTTCCGGGACCGCGGTCCAGGTCCGCGAGCCACAGCCGCTGCAGCATGTGCCAGTCCTCCGGGTGCTCGGAGATCCCCGAGGCGAAGGCGTCGGCAATCTCCTGGGTCATGACGGCGGTCCGCTCCTCGCGGTTCCCGTCCCCGGGCGCCTCGACCGGCGGATGCACCCGGCCCCGCATCACCGGCGACTCGTCGTACCAGAGGGTCACCGGCAGCAGCAGGGCGCCGGTCTGCAGGGCGAGCGCGGCGGGCCCGGCCGGCATCTTCGCCCGCTCGCCGAAGAACGACACCTCCACGCCCGAGGCGGACAGATCGCGGTCGGCGACCAGGCACACCAGACCGCCCGCGCGCAGCCGCCGCGCCAGCGTCCCGAAGGCGCTCCCGCCCTGGTGCGGCAGGACCTCCATGCCCAGCCCCTCGCGGTAGGCCACGAACCGGTCGTACAGCGACTCCGGCTTCAGCCGCTCCGCGACCGTGGTGAAGGGCACCCCCAGATGGGTGGTCACCCAGGCCCCGGCGAGGTCGTAGTTGCCCATGTGCGGCAGCGCCAGGATCACGCCCCGGTCCTCGGCGAGACCGTCCACCAGATAGTGCACGTCCTTGACGTCGAAGCCGCCCCGTATCCGCTCCGGGCTCCACGCCGGAAGCCGGAAGGACTCCATCCAGTAGCGCAGATACGAGCGCATGCCCGCCCGCGACAGCTCGGCCAGCCGCCGGGGCGAGGCGTCCGGCACCACGCGCGCCAGGTTGGCCTCCAGGCGCAGCACGCCCTTGCCGCGCCGCTTCCACGTCTGGTCGGCGATGCGCTGCCCCAGCGCCACGGCGACCGGCTCCGGGAGCTTCTTGACCACGCTCCAGCCGAGTCCGTACAGCGCGTCGGTCAGCCTCTCCTTCACCGCGCCTCGCCCCCCTGGGGCACCGTCCGCTCCCCGGCGTCCGCCTCGGCGGCCTCCCGGCGCACCGTCACCACCCGCTGGACGAGGGTCACCGCGCTGCCGACGGCCACGATCCACAGCGCGATCGGGAGCAGGATCTCGATATGCGGCACGCCGAACTTGTGCAGCCCCGAGAAGCCGCACGCCACCAGCGAGATCACCAAGCGCTCGGCACGCTCCACCAGTCCGTTGACGTTCACCGGCAGGCCGATGCTCTCGCCGCGGGCCTTGGTGTACGAGACCACCTGGCCGCTGGCGAGGCAGAAAATCGTCACCGCACACAGCACATTGTCGTCCCCGCGGCCCGCGTACCACAACGTCAGACCACCGAAGATCGCGCCGTCGGCCACCCGGTCCAGCGTGGAGTCGAGGAACGCCCCCCAGCGGCTGGAGCGCCCCAGTTGCCGCGCCATATTGCCGTCGACCAGGTCGGAGAAGACGAACAGCGTGATGACGACGGTGCCCCAGAAGAACTCCCCCCGGGGATAGAAGACCAGTGCGCCCGCACACACGCCGGCGGTGCCGGTGAGGGTCACCGCGTCGGGGCTGACCCCGAGACGGATCAGCAGAGCGGCGAACGGTGTGAGAACACGCGTGAAGAATGCACGCGCGTACTTGTTCAGCATGGCCTTCCCGGGGGGTCGAAACGGGCCGGGTGGTCAAGAGGCCACCGGCGCGCCCATCGTAGCCAGGCCCCGGAGGGGCACCGTGCACCTGTCGGACGGCTCCGCGACCCCGCGCGTGGTACGGCCGCATGTGTGACGTATGGACGCACCGTTACAGGGGTGGAAAGCTCGAAGTATCGCAAGGTGTCGACCGGGAGGCGAGACACATGGGCGAGAAGATGAGTACACACCCAGGGGCCGCCGGAAGGGCAGCGGCGGCCGACCGGCCCAGCTCCCTGCGGAATGTGGTTCTGGTCGGCCACAGTGGGACGGGAAAGACGACGCTGGTGGAGGCCCTCGCACTGGCGACGGGCGCGGTCAACCGGGCAGGCAGGGTCGAGGACGGCGGCTGTCTCTCGGACTACGACGATATCGAGCACCGGCAGCAGCGTTCGATCCAGCTGTCGCTGGTCCCCGTCGAATGGGGCGGGATGAAAATCAATCTCCTGGACACCCCGGGCTATGCCGATTTCGTCGGGGAACTCAGGGCCGGTCTGCGAGCGGCGGACGCGGCCCTTTTCGTTGTCTCGGCCGCCCAGGACGCCCTGGGCATCACCGGGGCCACCCGCATGATCTGGGACGAGTGCGCCGCGGTCGGAATGCCGCGGGCCATCGTGATCACCCACCTCGAAGCGGCCCGCGCCAGCTTCGAGGAGATGACCGAGCTGTGCCGGGACAGCTTCGGCGGCGACGACCCCGACGCCGTGCTGCCGCTGTACCTGCCGCTGCGCGGCGAACCGGAGCCGGACGGGCACGCCCCGGTGACCGGGCTCATCGGGCTGCTCACCCAGCGGGTCTTCGACTACTCCTCGGGGGTGCGCACCGAATCACCGCCCCGGGAGGACCAGCTGCCGCTGGTCGAGGAGGCCCGCGGCCGGCTCATCGAGGGGATCATCGCCGAGAGCGAGGACGAGACCCTCATGGACCGCTATCTCGGCGGTGCGGAGATCGATGTCAAGACGCTGATCGAGGACCTGGAGAAGGCCGTCGCACGCGGCAGCTTCCACCCCGTGCTGGCGGCGGCGCCCGCCACCGCGGGGTCCAAGCAGGGCCTGGGCACCGTCGAACTGCTGGACCTGGTGACCGGCGGCTTCCCGTCCCCGCTGGAGCGCGAGACGCCCGACGTCACCACCCCGCAGGGCGCCGCACGCCCGCCGCTGAGCTGCGACCCGGACGGTCCGCTGGCCGCCGAGGTGGTCAAGACCTCCTCCGATCCGTATGTCGGCCGGATCTCCCTGGTGCGGGTCTTCTCCGGCACCCTCCGCCCCGACGAGACCGTCCATGTGTCCGGACACGGTCTGGAGGACCGCGGCCATGAGGACCACGACGTGGACGAGCGGGTCGGCGCCCTGTCCGCGCCCTTCGGCAAACAGCAGCGCACCCTCCCGCAGGCCATCGCGGGCGATCTGGCGTGCGTGGCCAAGCTGACCCGCGCCGAGACCGGGGACACCCTCTCGTCCAAGGACCAGCCGCTCCTGATGGAGCCCTGGCAGATGCCCGACCCGCTGCTGCCGGTGGCCATCCAGGCGCACAGCAAACCGGACGAGGACAAGCTGTCGCTGGGCCTGTCCCGGCTGGTCGCCGAGGACCCGACGATGCGTCTGGAGCAGAACCCGGACACCCATCAGGTGGTGCTGTGGTGTCTGGGCGAGGCGCATATGGACGTCGCGCTGGAGCGGCTGCGCAGCCGGTACGGCGTCCAGGTGGACGCGGTACCGTACAAGGTCCCGCTGCGCGAGACCTTCGGGGCGAAGTCGGCCGGGCGCGGCCGCCATGTCAAGCAGTCCGGAGGGCACGGCCAGTACGCGATCTGCGAGATCGAGGTGGAGCCGCTGCCGGAGGGTTCGGGCATCGAGTTCGTGGACAAGGTCGTGGGCGGCGCGGTGCCCCGGCAGTTCATCCCGTCCGTCGAGAAGGGCGTGCGCGGCCAGGCCGCGCGCGGCGTCGCCGCCGGGTATCCCCTGGTCGATGTGCGGGTCACGCTGCTGGACGGCAAGGCGCACTCGGTGGACTCCTCCGACGCCGCCTTCCAGACGGCGGGAGCGCTCGCGCTGCGCGAGGCGGCCGCCGACGCCCGGATCGACCTGCTGGAACCGGTGGTGGAGGTGGGCGTGCTGGTCTCGGACGACTATGTCGGCGCCGTCATGAGCGATCTGTCCGGCCGGCGCGGCCGGGTCGTCGGCACCGAACAGTCCGGCGGCGGACAGACCTTGATCAAGGCGGATGTGCCTGAGATCGAGATCGGTCGGTACGCGGTCGATCTGCGATCGCTTTCGCATGGCACGGGGCGGTTCAGCCGCTCCTACGCCCGGCATGAGCCGATGCCCCACCAGCTGGCCGAGCGGATGCGCGAACAAGTCGCCGCGGAGGCGTAGTTCACCATACGTCCGTGGGGTAGTCCACGCCCCGTCCGTGGGGTAGTCCACGGCCATGTCACGGCCCGTCCGTGGCGTAAGTCACGGCCCGCCCGTCCCAACCGCGCCGGGGCGGGCGGGCCTCCGCCGTGGGCCGTCCACCGGCGGTTCCGCGGGCGGTCTTCTCCACGAGGGTTTTCCACAGGCCGCACACGCCCTGGCGACAGGCGGTGCACACCCCGGATACGCTGAGGTCGCAGCGCAAGAGCGTGCCGTATTGGGGGCGTTGGTGACGGACGGATTCGACTTCAGTCCCGGGGCGCAGGTTCCCCTGTCGGGAGCGGCGGGACAGACAGCGGCGACGCAGGCACTCGCGTCGGCCGCCTACCGCGACGATCCCGTGGCAAAGTTGCTCGACGCCAATTCGGAGTGGACGGTCTCGGAGGTCAAGAAGCCGAGGATCTCGCTCTTCGAGCCGAATCTGGGCGAGGCGTTCGCGCGCGCCGTCCAGACCAGAATGCTCGGCGGCGGCCGGGGCCAGGTGATCCAGTCCTTCGGCATAGAGCCCCAGACGGTGGTCGAGCACTGTCTGGCCGCCAACCGCATCCGCAAGACCCGTGACGCCCGGCTCACCGCCGTCATGGTGATCTTCGGGCTGCTGTTCCTGCCCGGAGTGCTGCTCTGGCTCGGCGCCTTCCAGCTGCGCCGCTCGGTGGCCGGGGCCCAGGACAAGCGAATGGGCGCGCTCGGCACGGCGCTGCTGGTGGCGCTCGGCGTGATGGTCGTCATCTTCCTGATCAAGCTGCCCTTCGGGGGCTTCTGGGGGATCTATCTCCGGGGCGTCGTGGTCGCCCCGATCATCGGCTGGTACATCGCCAAGCAGATCTGCGAGCGCACCGCCAAGGACCTCCGGGATTCCTGGGGCGGGCTGCTCTCCGGCGGCGGCGTCGGCGCCAAGGTGCCCGAGACGGTGCCCAACCACCCGGGCCAGACCGCCGCCGAGGAGCTCCGCAAGGCGCTCCACAAGCTCACCGCCGAGCAGCACAGCAATGTGGTCTTCTACGCCGGTCCCAAGGGCATATTGGGCATGGGCACCCGCTGGGGCAGCTGGCAGCTGGCCGAGGACCTGGTCTCGGCCGATCCCGACAAGGAGATCGACCCCTTCCGCAGCTGGGACGTCATACGGGCGATCCATGACCAGCTGCGCATGCTGGAGCGCACCCCGCTGCACACCGGCGGCTTCCCCACCCCCTCCGTGCGCCACTGGGTCGTCTCGCCGATCGGCGAGGGGGCCAAGGCGGTCGAGCGCGGCGGCACCTCCGAGGAGGAGGGCTTCCAGATAAAGGGCGTCGAACTGCAGCGGATCTGCGACACGCAGCAGTTCGGCGCCGGTGACCGGCACTATCTGGGTGTGCAGTTCGTGCTCTGGGACGGCCAGTTGGTGATCACCCTGATGATCACGGTGACCCTGCTGCACAAGACGCTGCGGATCGAGGTCACCGGGCATGCGCTGGGGCCGATACATCCGCTGTTCCACAACAAGCCGTCGGCGCCCAGCAAGACGGTCGCCAAGACCTTCCGGTTCTGGGAGACCAAGTCCATCCCGCTGCCGCTGGTGAACACGAAGGAGGTCGTGCGGCTGACCGCGCGCGCCCCCTTCACCTGGTACCCGCCGATACTCGACCACCTCGGGGGCAAGCTGGTCCTGCCCGAGCCGTTCGGTCTGCGGCACGCCTGGGCGGACAAGCCCTGGCGCCACCGCTTCATGGCGGACGACGCGCTGCGCGCCGCCACCCCCGTGCTGCGGGTGGTCCATGAGGCGGCCATCGGGGTGCTCAAGCACCACGGCGTGGACACCGAGCGCTTCGGCAACCGCTCGCTGGCCCTCAGCGGTCAGGTCCAGGACGTGGCCCCGAAGAAGGCCGATCTGTACGACGCGTAAGGGCACGACGCGTAAGGCAGACGCAAAGGGGTCGGGCCCGGGGGCCCCCCCCCCGGGCGCGCCCCGCCTGCGCCCCCCCGAGCCCCCCCCCGGCCGCGCGCGCGGCGCGGCCCCCGCGCGCGGGGGGGCGCGCGGTCGCGCGGG
>NZ_JBHYVB010000017.1:82222-83017 GCF_042750115.1 Streptomyces sp. NPDC059455 | reverse complement strand
GCCCGACGCTTATGGCACACGATACGGGGGGGGCCCCTGGCCCCCGGGCGGGGGCCCGACCCATGAGCGGCCGCTAGGCCCCCGGCCGGGGCCAGGCGTCGGCGAGCAACCGGCGGGTGTCGGCGAGGAGTTGCGGCAGCACCTTGGTGCTGCCGATCACGGGCATGAAGTTGGTGTCCCCGCCCCAGCGCGGCACCACATGCTGATGCAGATGCGCCGCGATCCCGGCGCCCGCCACGGTCCCTTGGTTCATGCCGACGTTGAAACCGTGCGCACCCGAGGCGGTACGCAGCGCGGTCATGGCTGCCTTGGTGTATTCCGCGAGCTCCACCGTCTCCTCGGCGGTGAGGTCGGTGTAGTCGGCGATATGCCGGAACGGGACGACCATGAGATGGCCGCCGGTGTACGGATACAGATTGAGCACGGCGTAGACGGACTCGCCGCGAGCGATGATCAAGCCGTCCTCGTCGGACTTCTCCGGAATGGAGCAGAACGGACAGCCATCGCCCGCGCCCGGGCCGGTCGGCTTGTTCTCCCCCTGGATGTAGGCCATCCGATGGGGTGTCCACAGGCGCTGGAACGCGTCAGGCGTCCCCACTCCGATCTGCTGTTCCGGCTCACTCGTCATGCGGGCCAGCATATTCGCCCCGCAGGGGTGAGGAAGAGCCGAGGGGGGGGGCCGGGGGGGGGGGCCCCCCCCCCCCAACACCGCCCCGGGGGACCCCCCCGTCATACAAAAGGGGGCACGCCCGCAACGCCGGGCCCCCCTAGGCCCCCCCCCCGGGGGAGGGGGGT
>NZ_JBHYVB010000017.1:76622-82212 GCF_042750115.1 Streptomyces sp. NPDC059455 | reverse complement strand
GGGGCCCCCGCCCCGCCCGGCGGGCGCCCAACCACCCCCCCCCGGGGGGCGGCCGCCCGCGCGGGGGGGCGGCCCGCGCCCGCCCCCCCCCTCGGAATCCTGGCCTCCGTGGAGACCGCTGCTGGATCAGACCTGGATCCGGCGCTCCACGGCGTCGGCGATCTCGGCCAGCGCCTGGTCGATCGGGATGCCGTTCTTCTGCGAACCGTCGCGGTAGCGGAAGCTCACCGCACCGTTCGCGACATCCTCGTCACCGGCGATCACCATGAACGGGATCTTGGCCTTCTGCGCGTTCCTGATCTTCTTCTGCATCCGGTCCGAGGACGAGTCCACCTCCATCCGCAGACCCTTCGCCTTGGCCTGCGCGGCGAACTCCTCCAGGTACGGCACATGGGTGTCGCCGATCGGGATGCCGACCGCCTGCACCGGGGCGAGCCACACCGGGAAGGCGCCCGCGTAGTGCTCCAGCAGCACCGCGAAGAAGCGCTCGATCGAGCCGAAGAGCGCCCGGTGGATCATGACGGGCTGCTGGCGGGAGCCGTCGGCCGCGGTGTACTCCAGCTCGAACCGGGCCGGCTGGTTGAAGTCGACCTGGATGGTCGACATCTGCCAGGTGCGGCCGATCGCGTCCCGGGCCTGGACCGAGATCTTGGGGCCGTAGAAGGCCGCGCCGCCCGGGTCCATGACCAGCTCCAGGCCCTGCTTCTCGGCGGCCTTGCGCAGCTCCTCGGTGGCCTCTTCCCACTGGTCGTCGCTGCCCATGAACTTGTCGGAGTCGTCCCGGGTGGACAGCTCCAGATAGAAGTCGCTCAGGCCGTAGTCGCGGAGCAGGTCCAGCACGAAGGTGAGCAGATTGTCCAGCTCATCGGCCATCTGCTCCTTGGTGCAGTAGATGTGCGAGTCGTCCTGGGTGAAGCCCCGGGCCCGGGTCAGGCCGTGGACGACGCCGGACTTCTCGTAGCGGTAGACCGTGCCGAACTCGAAGAGCCGCAGCGGCAGCTCGCGGTAGGACCGCCCGCGCGCCCGGAAGACCAGGTTGTGCATCGGGCAGTTCATGGCCTTGAGGTAGTAGTCCTGGCCCTCGAACTCCATGGGCGGGAACATGCCGTCCATGTAGTGCGGCAGATGGCCGGAGGTCTCGAAGAGCTTGGCCTTGGTGATGTGCGGGGTGTTGACGAACTCGTACCCCGCCTCCTCGTGCCGCTTGCGCGAGTACTGCTCCATCTCCTTGCGGATCACACCACCCCGGGGGTGGAAGACCGCGAGGCCCGAGCCCAGCTCGTCGGGGAAGGAGAACAGGTCCAGCTCCGCGCCCAGTTTGCGGTGGTCGCGCTTCTCGGCCTCGGCGAGGAAGTCCAGGTACGCCTTCAGCTCGTCCTTGGTCGGCCAGGCGGTGCCGTAGATCCGCTGGAGCTGGGGGTTCTTCTCGCTGCCCCGCCAGTACGCGGCGGCGCTGCGCATCAGCTTGAAGGCCGGGATGTTGCGTGTGGTCGGCAGGTGCGGACCGCGGCACAGGTCCTTCCAGCACAGCTCGCCGGTCTTGGCGTCGAGGTTGTCGTAGATGGTCAGCTCGCCCGCGCCGACCTCGGCGGACGCGCCCTCGGCGGCGTCCGCGGCCGATCCCTTGAGCCCGATCAGCTCCAGCTTGTACGGCTCGGCGGACAGCTCCTCGCGCGCCTCCTCGTCGGTGACCGCGCGGCGGGAGAACCGCTGCCCCCGCTTCTGGATCTCCTGCATCTTCTTCTCGATGCGCTTGAGATCGTCCGGGTGGAACGGGGTCTCGACGTCGAAGTCGTAGTAGAAGCCGTCCTTGATCGGCGGGCCGATGCCCAGCTTCGCCTCCGGGAACAGCTCCTGCACCGCCTGGGCCATCACATGCGCGGTGGAGTGGCGCAGGATGTCCAGACCGTCCTGGCTGGTGATCTCCACCGGCTCGATCTCGTCGCCCTCGGCCGGCCGGTACGCCAGGTCCTTGAGCTGCCCGCCCACGCGCACGGCGACGATCGAGCGGTCGCCGGTGAAGAGGTCCGCCGTCGTAGTGCCCGTGGCCACCACGCGTTCTTCCCGCTCGGAATCGCGTTGGATGATCACACGGACGTCTGACACCGGTCTCTCCTGACTGATGGATGGCTCCCCGCGGCGAATGCCGCGCAGCGTGAATCGTACCGAGCCGACGGGCGGGACCGCGAAACGGTTGTGGACGCCGCCACCGCCGCCGTCACCGCCCGGGGTGACGGTAACCGGACGCCGTCACCGCCCGGGATCACGGTCGCCGGACGCCGCCACCGTGCGCGAGGGCCGTCGGACGGACACCACCCCCGCCCGGAGCGACCCCCGTCCGACGCCATCACGAGTTCAGGCGGCGGTCAGGGGCCGCCGCCGCACGCCTCCTCGAAGAAGTCCAGGTTCTCCTGGAGCGACTTGACCAGCCGGTCCCGCTCGGCCTCGTCCACCTGGACCGGGGTGACGCCGCCGGCCCCGCTGAGCCGCCGGAAGCCGCCGCGGCTCTCCAGCCGCCCCCGCACCCGGATCGGCAGCCCCACCAGATGGGCATGGCCGGCGATGCGGTAGTCCTCCTCGTCCAGGGTGATCCGCACCTGCGCGACCTCCGCCCCGGAGAGCACCCGCAGCCGCACCGTCCCGGGACCGCCGGGGCCGGTACGGCGCAGCCGCACCACCGCACCGGTGAGGCACACGGGAACGGACGGCTCATCCCGGACATAGCGGGCGCCGGCCTCCCTTAACCCCGGAAGATCGCCGGGCGAGAACTCCACCGGATCGGGCCGGGCGGCGAACCCCGGCGGCGGACCGGCGGCCGGTGACCACTCCAGCGCCACCCGCGCCCCCTCCGTGCCCTGGACCAGCGCGACCACCGCCTCGGTCAGCTCCCGGCTGGCCCCCGCCGCGACCGCCGCGTCATACGCCTCCATGCCACCGGTCGTCCGGTGGTAGTCGGCGGCGTCCCGGAGGGCGTACAGCGCGCGCAGCAGGGTGACGGCGGTGGCCCGGCCGTCCTCCTCGACGGGCACGAAGACGGTCAGCTCACGGCCGCCGGACTCGGCGCCCGGGGGCCCGGTCAGCACCCGCTCCAGGGATGCCTCGGCGGCGCGGCGGTGCCGGGCGCCGTAGTAGCCCGCGCGGCCGCGGGCGGCGAGCGCCCCGGCCAGCAGGGTGTCACGGGCGGCGGCGCGCAGCCGCTCCTGCGCGGTCCAGGCGGAGGTGCCGCCGGGGGATTCGGGCACCTCGCGCCGCCAGCGGATCTCGTCGCTGGGCACCGCGAGGCCGGTGAGCACCTCGCGGGCGGAGGGGGCGGCGCTGCGGCTGAGCGCCATCAGCGCCTCGCCGAGCAGATCGCCGCTGTCGGGGAAGTCCCGGCTCTCGGGCACCAGCAGGCTGGTGCCGCCCGCGAGCCGGCCCGGCGGGGTCCAGCGGGCATAAGCCCCCGGGGTGCCGCCGCGTCGGCGCCAGCCGTGCCGGGCGAGCAGGGCGCCGAGCACGGCCGGATCCACCTCGTCGGGGCGCGGGACCGGCAAGGGTGCCGGGTCGTCCTGGGGCCATGGTCGGTCCATCACGGTCTCCCTCCCGCCCCGACCCGGGTCATGATCTCGCAGAGCGCGCGGTCGTCGAAGATCCGCGAGGTCGGGATCCGCACGGTGGTCCGGCGGCGGCCCGTGACCGCGTGGCCGGCCAGATTGATCCAGTAGCAGCAGTGGCGCAGGGACAGGCGGTCATGCCCGGCTCGCAGCCAGTCCTCCTGGCCGCGCGGCACGATCATCACCACGAGGATCTTGTGCACGGAGACCGGGCTGCGGGCCAGCTTGACCAGGTGGTCGTTGTCGAGCGTGAAGGCGAAGGTCGGCCCCGGAGGGTCCGGCGCGATCTGGTACGTGGCCTTGAGCTGCACCTTGATGGTGACCTCGTCGTCCACGGCGTGGCCGCGGGCGCTGTGGCTGACGTGCCAGTCGATGCCGTGGTCGGGAAAGGGCTGGGCCAGTGAGCAGCCCGCGGCGGCGGCCACCGCGTGCAGATAGCCCACCTGAAGGGTCTCCATACAGGCGGTGGTGGCGATTTGGCCACGCACGGGAGGTGATCCGCTCAGGGCAAGGCCGCTCGCCGTCGGGGCCGGGTCGGGTGCTGCGAGCGTCATGTCCGTGACGCCTTCCGGTCGTCGCCGGCTTCGTACACCTGTGTTGTCTCCGCGTCAGGACCTCGGCAAACAGCGGCGGTTCGAGGTCCTCCCTCCGGGTATCACCTGGTCGGGGCGGGATCAGATGTCATCGAGGGGAAATGCACAAGGAGTTGAGGCCATGCCGTCCTGGTTCGAAGGGCCGCTCGCCGCCTTTGACACGGAGACCACGGGTGTCGACGTCGAGCATGACCGGATCGTATCGGCGGCCCTGATGGTGCAGCGCGGGACCGGAAGTCTGCCGGAGATCCGGCGCTGGCTGGTGAGTCCGGGCGTGCCGGTGCCGCCGGCCGCCACCGAGATACACGGTCTGACCGACGCTCATCTCCAGCGTCACGGCAGATGGCCGGCGCCGGTGGTGGACGAGGTGGCGCGGGCGATAGCGGAGCAGGTCACGCGGGGCACCCCGCTGGTGATCATGAACGCGCCGTTCGATCTGACCCTGCTGGACCGGGAGTTGAAGCGGCATCGCAACTCCAGCCTGGCGGGCTATCTTTCGCTGCGCTCGATGACCGTTCTGGATCCGCGGGTGCTGGACAAGCATCTGGACCGCTATCGCAAGGGCCGCCGCACCCTGATCGATCTGTGTGAGCACTACGGCGTGGAGCTGACCGGCGCGCATGACGCGGCGGCGGACGCGGCGGCCGCACTGCAGGTCGTACGGGCGGTGGGCCGCCGGTTCGCCTCCCGTCTGGAGACGCTGACGCCCGCCGAACTGCACGCCCGCCAGACGGTCTGGTACGCGGCGCAGGCCCGGGGGCTGCAGGCGTGGTTCGCGCTCAACGGCTCGGACGAGGTCTGCGATCCGGCCTGGCCGCTGCGGCCGGATCTGCCGGCCGCGGCCTGACGTTCGAGCTCGGCGCGCGCTCGACCACTCGGGTGCGGCGTCAGACCCGGCGGAGCGAGAAGGGGTGGCCGGCCGGGTCGGAGTAGATCCGTACGTCGCGCGGGCCACCGTTGTTCTTGGTGTCCAGCGGCCGCGCGCCCAGGTCGACGACCTGGCGCTCCGCGGCGTCCACGTCCTCCACCAGCAGGTCCAGATGGGCCTGCTGGGAGTCGTCCGGCCGTGGCCAGCTCGGCGGGGCGAAGCCGTGGTCCCGCAGGAAGGCCATCCGCGATCCGCCGGGTGCGACGATCTCGACCCGGTCGGGGGTGGTCAGCGGCTGGATCTCCGCGCCGAGCACCCGGGCGTAGAACTCGGCGAGCTCTTCGGGTTCGGCACAGTCCAAGGACAGGACGGCTGCGGTCGCGACGGCCATGAGTTCCCCTCCACATCGTCACCCACGGAAGTTTTATCGATTACCCCGCTCCTGGCCGTACAAGCACACGAACATGAGTCCTGTCCGCCATGGTGTGGCCCGGCAGCATGGGGTGGTGTGAGAGAAAGGGGTGGAACAACGGGAC
>NZ_JBHYVB010000017.1:67517-76612 GCF_042750115.1 Streptomyces sp. NPDC059455 | reverse complement strand
AGCCCCCCCCGCCGCCGGGGGCGCGCCGCCCGCCCCCCCCCCCCGACTATGGGGGTGGTGGGCGATACTGGGTTCGAACCAGTGACCTCTTCGGTGTGAACGAAGCGCTCTCCCACTGAGCTAATCGCCCGGGTTGTTCTCTTCGGGGTCTCCCCGGCGGAACGACCTGAACAATACAGGTCGCGACGGGTTTGGTTCAAACCGCATTTCCGCCGGAAGGCCCGGAGGCCGGACCGGGCGGCGCCCCGGCCGGACCGGCGGGCCGCGCGGCGAGGAGTGCCCGCAGCCCCCGCAGCCCGGAGCGCATCATCAGGGCGTGGTTGGCCCGGAAGACGGGACGGCCGGGGAGCGCGAGCCGGCGCAGCAGCGGCTTGCGGGCCACCACCTCCTGTTCGAAGAGGGCGCGGGTGCCGGTCCCCTGGGGCAGCACCGTCCAGCGCGCCCATCCCTCCAGATCGCCCGCGAAGCCGATCTCCAGCACGCCGTCCACCGGGTCCTGGCGCGCCTCGCTGACGATCAGCCGCAGGTCGTACGGGACGAGGGAGCGGAAGCGGGCGGCGCCGCTGCGCTCGTCGATCCGCCGGACCTCACGGACCTGGGGCCACCACCGCGGATAGTCGTCGCCGTTCGCCAGCACCGCGAAGACGGCGGCGGGCGGAGCGTCGAGGTCCCATCGGCTGCGGAAGCGGTAATGGCACCAGTCCATGCCCTCAAGTGTGGTCCGGCCGTGACGGTGTGGCTAGCCCGGCAGCTTGTCGCCGACGAGCGCGAGGTTCTGGATCGCGGCGAGGCCGTACTGCGCGGTGGCGTTGGTGCTCACCCAGGCCGCCTCGACACCGGGCTCCAGCACGTCCGGGCCCTCCACCTGCACCGACTTCCAGCTGATGGTGGCGTCCGGGTAGCCGTCGCCCTCGTGGTACTCGGTGAACTTCTGCCAGGCACGGGCGGCCAGCTTGTCGTCCTTCAGCTGGACGGCGGCGTAGGCGTCGAGCCGGGAGTGGCCCTGGACCAGGATCAGCGAGCCGAAGTCGGTGCCGTAGCGGGCCTTCTGCTCGGCCTTGGTGGCGTTGAAGTAGCGGCAGTAGTCCAGCCACGTCTCCTTGAACTTCGGCAGGTCGATGAGGTCGATCACCTCGGCGCAGACCTCGACCAGGCCGAAGACCGCGGACAGATGGGAGACGCTGACCCTGGGCCGGTCGGCGATGGCGTACTTGCCGGTGTCGAGGTCGTACAGCCCGCTGCCCTGGACGAAGCCGTTGGGCTGGGCGGCGATGGTCTCCATGGTGGAGCGCAGCCGCGCCTCGGCCTTCTCCGCCTTCGGGCCGCGCCGCTCCCATTCGGTGAGCCAGGCCCCGGCGAGGCCGCTCCAGTCGGTGCCGAAGCCGATGTCCAGGGCGTGCGGATCGGGCTCGTAGTCGGGGTCGTCGCGGACCTTGCGCTGTGGATCGAGGACGAGGAAGGTCTCGTCGGAGTCGACGAGGGCGTGCATGATGTCGCCGATCCGCTCGTCCGCGGTGAGGAAGTAGTAGTAGCGGCGGTACAGGGCGGTGGAGATGCGCTGCTGTTTGGCGCTGTCGGCGAAGTGCTGGACGCCGTGGCGGGTGCCGAGGCCGGCCCATTTGCCGAGGTGGTAGGCGTCGACCTCGCCGGTGTGCCGGGTCATGGATTCGGCGAAGCGGAAGATGTCGGAGCGGCCGGAGCGCAGATAGGCCAGCCACAGCCACAGGTCGGGCGAGAGCTCGGAGTTGTCCCAGGCGTAGCCGCCGACGTCGTACCGCCACTGGTGCCGGTCTCCGTCGTAGGTGTGCATGATGTCGCCGTAGTCCCAGAAGCCGTACCAACGGCGCTGTTCGACCTGGCCCTTGTGGTAGTCGAAGAGGAAGTCCAGCCGGTCCTCGACCTTCGCCTTGGCGGGGGTGGAGCGGTCGACGGGGGCGAAGAGGCCGCCGAAGACCTTGGCGCGGACCAGGTCGGCGGGGCCGGCGGCCAGTTGGGGCGGGGTGCGCACGGCGGCGGTCTGCCGGACGAGGGTGTCGGCGTCGGGGGTGGCCGCGTTGGCCCAGAAGGTGAGTTCGCTGGTGCGGGCGATGCCGTACGGGGTGCCGAAACCGGGCTCGTAGTCTTCGTAGGTGATCTCGAGGCCCTCGAGCTGTTCTGGGTAGGTGTCCTGGCCCATGCCGTCGTGGTAGAAGCGCAGGTCCATGGGCTGGGCCTCGGGCGACCAGAGCCACAGGGTGACCTCGGCCTCGTCCCCGGCGGCGCCGCGGATGTCCAGCTGGGCGGGGAACTTCTCCCAGAAGTCGCGCAGTCCGAAGGAGAGTCCGCCGCTGACGCCGCCGACGTAGCCGAAGCCGCTCGCCCGGCCGCCGCCGCCCGCCGCGATCCAGCCGTGGCCGGGCTTGGTGCGCTTGCGCAGGGTGAAGCCGTCGGCGGAGAGCTGGGAGAGGGTGTAGTCGCCCCAGGTGGGGATGAGGTGCAGCCGCGAGGTGGCGCGCTGGTCCCAGCCGGCCGGGTCGGGCAGCTTCTCGCCCTTGATCTGGGCGGTGCGGACACCGGCCCCGGGATCGCGGCGCAGCCCGGTGACGCCCTTGACGGCCTCGGTGAGGAATCCCTTGCCCTCGCCCGCGATGCGGATGTGGCGGTCGTACGCCTCGTCGCGCATCGGCACGGAGAAGCGGACGCCGAGGCCCCGGATGAAGTCTTTGTTCTGGTCGCCGTCGAACGTGATCGTGTGCACCATACGGAACGACTCGGCGCCCGCGTAGAAGTAGAGCCGGACGCTGAAGGGGAGCCAGCCGCGGCGGCCCTTACGGTGCTTGCCGTCGATGCGGACCACGGCGCGGACGGGGCCCTTCTGCTCGACCCTCGCCCCGCTGATCTCGCCGTCGAACCGCTCCCACTCGGCGCGGCCGTGGTCGCCGTCGTCCGCGTCGCCCTGGCGGAGCAGGACCAGCCGGCCGTCGCGGGCGATCTCGGTGGAGCCTCGGGTGACGGAGCGCACGAGCTGCTTGCCGTCCTTACCGATGACGGCCTTGATGACCCCGGTGTCGACGGTGATCCTGCCTCCGCTCTCGGAGACGGTGACCCTCTTGGCGGGTGCGGCGGGCGTGCCGGTGGTGAGCCGGTAGGCGCTGCCGGTGAGGCCCTCCCCCGCCGCGTGGGCGGTCCACTTCAGCGAGCCGTCGGGCCAGTAGGCGGTGGCCCAGGTCTGCAGGGGCACATGTGTGCCGTCGGCGGTGGTCAGCGCGAACGTACGGTCGCCGGGGTGGGCGCCCTTGGGCCAGGGGACGCCGAAGGTGGAGCCCGCGGCCGCGCCCAGGCCGCCGTCCTCCAGCCAGGTGATGTCCACGGGCTCGTCGGCGGCCTTCTCGGCGGGGCTGTCGGCGGCGGCCTTCGGGGCGTTGTGGGCGAGCAGCCAGGAGAACGGCACGGCGGCGCCGGTGGCGGCCGCGGCCTTGAGGAGGTTGCGTCGGGGGATCGGAGGCATGTCCGGTTCACCTTTCGTACGGGGGCAGGTGCATGACATGAACGCGCGCGGAGGAGGCGCCGGGCCGGGCGGCGCCTGGGGAGGAGCGATGTCTGGTCAGGCGGCGCTGCCTGGTCAGACGCGGGCGCGGCGCTCCACCGCGACCGCACAGCCCGCGAGGGCGCCCGAGGCCGGGGCGATCAGCGGCAGCATCTGCCAGGCGGCGACGGCGAGTACGGCGAGCCCGCCGATGAGCAGCAGCGATCCGCCGGGGTCGACGGTCAGCCCCTGGCGTGCGGCGGTACGGGCGGCGTCCGGCCATGCGGTCCCGGGCCGCCGTAAGGCCGCCGTCCGCAGCCCGAGGACGACCACCGCGAGCAGGCCCACCACGCTCACGGCGATCAGCGCGGGCCCACCCGGCAGGGCCCCGGAGCGGGCCACCCGCAGATCGAAGCCGAGCAGCGCGAGCGCCGCCCACCACAGCAGGGAGAACCGCCAGCCGCTCCGGGTCGCCTCCCGCAGCCCGGCCAGGAAGTCCCGCCAGGTGGACCGTTCACCGTCCAGATGGCGGCCCAGGTGCGCACAACCGGCGGCGAACGCGGGCAGCAGGGTGATCACCGGCAGGGCGGCGAGCACCACCCAGACGCCGGTCAGCAGGCATTCGGCGAACAGCGCGAAGCGCAGCCGGCCGTGCGCAGTGGGTCTTACGGCGGCTTCTCCCCCGGCTTCCGGCCCGGCGGCTCCCATGGTCTTTCCCATGACGGCCTCAGCCCTTCAGCCCGGAAGTCGCCGCGCCCTCGACCAGATAGCGCTGGAAGGCCAGGAAGAACAGCAGCACCGGCAGCAGGGCGACCATCGACATGGCGACCATGCCGCCGTAGTCGGCGACGGAGTCCTGGTCGATGAAGAGCTTCAGGCCCAGCGAGACGGTGTACTTGTCCGGTTCGTTGAGGTAGAGCAGCGGCCCGATGAAGTCGTTCCAGGACCAGATGAAGGTGAAGATCGCGCTGGTGATCAGGGCCGGGCGGCACAGCGGCAGCACGATGTTCCAGTAGATGCGCAGATGGCCACAGCCGTCCAGCCGGGCCGCCTCGTCCAGCTCCCGGGGCAGTCCGCGCATGAACTGCACCATCAGGAAGACGAAGAAGGCGTCCGCCGCCAGATACTTGCCGAGCAGCAACGGCACATATGTGTTGATCAGGTCCAGCTTCTGGAACAGGATGTACTGCGGAATGATCAATACCTGGAACGGCAGCAGCAGGGTGGAGATCATGAGCGTGAACAGCGCGTTGCGCCCCGCGAAGCGGATCCGGGCGAAGGCGTAAGCGGCCAGCGAGCAGGAGAACAGCACGCCGATCACCGAACCGACCGCCAGCAGCAGCGAGTTGGTGAAGAAGGTCGAGATCGGCACGTCCGCGATGCCGTCGCTGAGCCGGCGGTAGTTGTCGGTGATCGGATCGGTGGGCAGCAGCTGGAGGCTGCCGACGATCTGGTCACCCGGCTTGAACGAGCCGCCGATCACCCACACCACGGGGTACAGGATCACCGCCAGCACGGCGAGCGCCCCCACATGCCACACGACGGACCGTGCACGGCGCCCGACCGCCACAGAAGCACTCACGCCTCCTCCCGCTCAGTCCCGGCGCGCTTCCATGCGCGGGCTTCCTTCGTCACTGCTCGCTCCTTCGTCGCTGCGCGTCTCGTCTTACCAGCCCGCGCAGCGCCCCGGGACACGCTCACTTGGCATCCTCCTCGTAGTGCACCCAGCCGCGCTGGGTCTTGAACAGCACGGCGGTCACCAGGCCGATGCCGAGCATCAGCATCCAGGCCATCGCGGCGGCGTAGCCCATGCGCAGATTGCGGAAGCCCTGCTCGTAGAGGTACCAGCCGTAGACCAGCAGGGAGTCGCCCGGTCCGCCGGTGTTGGTGCCCGACCCGGCGATCACCACCGCCGAGGTGAAGACCTGGAACGAGTGGATGAGCTCCAGCAGGAGGTTGAAGAAGAGCACCGGCGAGATCATCGGCAGGGTGATGGACCGGAACCGCCGCCAGCGGCCGGCCCCGTCCATCTCGGCGGCCTCGTACAGCTCGCCCGGCACCTGCTTCAGCCCGGCCAGGAAGATCACCATCGGGGCGCCGAACTGCCAGACGGTCAGGGTGATGAGGGTGGGCAGCGCCCAGTCCGGGTCGCCGATCCAGCCGCCGACGTCCCACCCGAAAAGACTCATCGACTTGTCGACGATCGCGTCGTCGTTGAAGATCGCCCGCCAGACGACGCCGATGCTCACACTGGCGCCGATGAGCGAGGGGGCGTAGAACGCCGAGCGGTAGAAGCCCTGGCCCTTACGGGGCTTGACCAGCAGCAGCGCCACGGCGAGCGCCGCCGCCAGCTTCAACGGGGTGCCGATCAGTACGTACTTCAGCGTCACCTGGACCGAGGTCCACCAGCGGTCGTCCTCGAAGAGGTCCTGGAAGTTCTTGAACCCGATCCACCGGGGCGAGTCGAAGAGGTTGTAGTCGGTGAACGCCAGATAGAGCGAGACGAGCATCGGGCCGAGGGTGAGCAGCAAGATCCCGACGCACCAGGGCGTCAGGAAGAGATAGCCCGCGAGGGTCTCCCGGCGGCCCTGCCGCCGCCCCGCCGCCGGGGCGGGGCGGGCGCCGGGGGCGGCCTTCTCGGGGGTCGTCCCGCCGGGAGGCCGCACTCCGTCCGCCGCACGCGTCGTGGTCGGTGTCACGGAAGCTCTCCTCACGAGTCGAGCGCGGACTCGGCCTCGCTGAAGAACTGGTCGACCGCCTTGCCCATCGAGGTCTGCCCCAGCGCGACCTGGGTGTAGATCCTCAGAAAGGCGGCCTCGGCGACATCGGCGCCGGCCGGATGCGGCGTGATCGGCTCCAGCTTGGCGCTCACGCTCTTCTCATACGCGGCGATCTTGGCGTCGACGCCCTGGGGCTTGTAGGCGTCGTACTGGGCGGTGGTCGCCGGGATGCCGCGGTTGTAGCCCATGATCTTGCCCACCTCGGGGTCATGGGTCATGAAGTCGATGAACTGGGCGACTTCCTTGGGGTGCTGGGTGCGGGCGGAGCCGCTGAGCATCAGCGAGGAGAGGTACTGGGCGGTGCGCTTGCCGTCCGTGGTCGGGATGGGTCCGAGGTCGAGGGTGGTCTTGGTCTCGGCGGCGAAACGGACCAGGAAGTTGTCCCAGGTGAACTCGGAGGCCGACAGATCGGCGCTGATCGACGCCTTGGGCTTGGCCTGCTCGGACTTCTTGCCCGGCACCAACTCGTCGGCCTTGGCGTGCTGCTGCCAGCGGCCCCACCACTCGGTGAGGTCGTCCTTGGTGAAGCCGAGCTTGTCGTCCTTGGTGAAGAACGCCTTGCCGTTCTGCCGCAGATACAGGTCGTAGAGGTACATCACGTTGGCGTTGTCGCTGGCGCCGTAGAGCGTGCCGTCGCTCTTGCGCACCTTCTTGGCGGCCGCGAAGAAGTCGTCCCAGGTCCATCCGTCCTTGACGGTCGCCCCGGCCTTCCGATACGCGTCCGGGTTGTAGAAGAACGCGAAGGTATTGGCGCCGACCGGCACTCCGAGGAGCTTGCCGTCGATATCCCCGGCTTTCTCCAGTCCGTCGCGGAATCCCTTGAGGCTGAGATTTCCGGCGTCGGCCTGACCGTTCAGATCCAGCAGAAGGTTCTTGTCGCCGTATTTGCGCAGGAAGGCGTAGGAGTTCTGGAAGACGTCCGGGGCGTTTCCGCCCGCGGCCTGGGTATTGAACTTGCTCCAGAAGTCGGTGTATTCGGAGAAGTCCGTCTTGACCTTGATGTTCGGGTGTTCCTTCTCGAAGAGCCTGACCGTCTTCTGGATCAGCTCCGCGCGGTCCTTGGCGCCCCACCACGAGTAGCGGATGGTCACCTTGCCGTCCCCGGAACCGCTTCCCCCGCCGCAGCCGGTGGCCAGCAGCCCCAGCGCGGCCACCACGGCCGCGGCCGCCCGGACCCCTCTCGCCCTCGCCGCCCATCGCCCAGCACCCATGACACGCCCCTCCCGGGCAGGTCGTCCGACTGCCCCCGCTAGTTTGAAACGTTTTAGGCAAGCGCTTGCCGGGACAAGTTAGGGACCAATGAGGCGTACGTCAACGGTTCGGACAGGATCACTCAGGATCGAGGTGAAGCGCTTCGACGAAAGCGCTTGGGAGGGCCCTGCCGACCACCCGGCACCGAACACCTTCGGACATGCGACAACGCCGAGGGCCCGGAAGGCAGATGCCTTCCGGGCCCTCGGTTCAGGGTGGGCGATACTGGGTTCGAACCAGTGACCTCTTCGGTGTGAACGAAGCGCTCTCCCACTGAGCTAATCGCCCTGGCGCACGCCCAACATTAGCGCATGCCGGACCGTGCTCATGACCAGTCCTACGACGCCGGGCCGCTCACTGCTCGATCTTCCACGGCATCACGACACCGAACTTCCACACATAGGCAGACACCGCCACGGCGCAGATCACCACCGCGATCGTGGTCAGTATGAGATTGCGCCTGCGCACCCTCGGGTCCAGGGCACGGTGTGCCGCCTCGGTGACCTTGCGCTTGGTCCAGGCCAGCACCAGCTGGGCCCAGACGAACTCGGTCGCCCAGATCGCCATTCCGGCGAAGATCACCAACCATCCCGGGCCGGGCAGGGGCAGCAGGATGACACCCAGACCCACGACCGCGAGACCGACGATGAACACGCCGACCTGCCAGCTCAGGTGGAGCGGGCGGGACCGCTTGATGAACCGCGGCGCCCGGGAGCCCCATACCGGCTCCTTCTTCGGGTCATCGCCCCCCGTCGCGACCTGGGGCCCCGCTTCGCCGGCCCCGCGTCGCTCGTCACTCTCCGCATTCATGTGACCCAACTTACCTGATCGTTTGAAGTCACCGGAACGGCGGTCGTGGCCGGTCCGGAGCTGGGCCGCATGAGCTACCAGAAGAGCCGCAAAACGGTCAGAGGGGTTTACAACGGCACCGTAGGTGGCATGTCGATTTCGCCGACGTGCGAATCCCCGAGCGCACACTGAGCGAAAGGCCCTGGCGCTTATGAACACCACGGTCAGCTGCGAGCTGCACCTGCGCCTCGTTGTGTCGAGCGAATCCTCACTGCCTGTACCGGCGGGCCTGCGGTATGACACGGCCGACCCTTACGCCGTGCACGCCACCTTCCACACCGGAGCCGAAGAGACGGTCGAATGGGTGTTCGCCCGCGATCTTCTCGCCGAGGGTCTGCACCGGCCCACCGGCACCGGCGACGTCCGGGTGTGGCCGTCCCGCAGCCACGGCCAGGGAGTCGTCTGCATCGCCCTGAGCTCCCCGGAGGGGGAGGCACTGCTCGAAGCCCCGGCGCGGGCCCTGGAGTCGTTCCTGAAGCGAACCGACGCCGCGGTGCCACCCGGTACCGAACACCGCCATTTCGACCTCGACACAGAGCTCTCCCACATCCTGGCGGAGAGCTGAGACCCGGCGAGAGCTGAGCGCTCGGCCGTCCGACTCGGGGAGACGGCACGAGCCGGGGCGCGACCGCATCACGTACCGACGATCCCGAACCATGGCATTCCCGACAACGGCAGAGGCAGGCGAGGCGGGCGGGGCCCCCGGCGGG
>NZ_JBHYVB010000017.1:61706-67507 GCF_042750115.1 Streptomyces sp. NPDC059455 | reverse complement strand
CACTCAAACCCACACCCCCGCGCCCCCCCCCGCCCGCCGCGCGGGGCGGCCGGCGGGCGCGCCGCACCGGCGGCCCGCGCAGCCGCCCCCACCCCCCATGACCGTCCGGCACCGTCGCATGACCGCCCTGGGCCGCCTGGTGAACGTCCGGGGCCCGGCAGGACTAGAGTCGGGCAGATCGAGGGCAGCCCAGGGGCAGCCGCCGACCCAGCCGGCCAGGGAGCCAATCGTGCTGATCAACCACGACACCCGGTGCGCGCTCGACGCCGTCGTCGATCTGGTGAACACCGCGCCCGAGGGCGCGGACCAGGACGACCTCGCCGATGTCGACGCACTGCGCCGGTTCGTCGGGCGCAATGCCATCAGCGACATCGGCACGCTCGGGGAGCGCGACCTCACCGCGGTACGGGCCGTACGGACCCGGTTCGCCGAGGTCTTCGCGGCGGCCGGGAACGAGGCCGCCGCCCGCCGCACTGCCGAACTGCTCAACGCGATGATCGCCGCGGCCGGCACCACGCCCCAGCTCACCGACCACGACGGCTACGACTGGCATGTGCACTACTTCGCGCCCGGTGCCTCGCTGGCCGACCACCTCGCCGCCGACGGCGGGATGGCGCTGGCGTTCCTCGTGGTGGGGGGCGAGCGGGAGCGGCTGCGCCGCTGTGAGGCCCCGGACTGCCGCCATGCCTTCGTGGATCTGTCCCGCAACCGGTCCCGGCGCTACTGCGACAGCCGCACCTGCGGCAACCGGCTGCATGTCGCGGCCTACCGCGCCCGGCGCCGCCAGGCCGCGAGCTGACCGTCCGCGTACGGGGGTCGGAGGCCGGGCGGGGCTCCGTCTCACCATCGACAGGCGGTCACCGTCGGTAACCGGACGGGCCGCCCGCCTCACCACCGGTAGAGGTCGTGGACGGCGGTCACGAAGAGCAGGGTGCCGATGAACGCCAGGAACAGCATCAGCGGCGGCTGCGAGAGGGCGAAGAGACAGCCACGGGTCTCGTCGCTCGGCGGAACAGGGGGTCCTTCGATGGGGGATTGCTCCCCGGGCGGTGATTGCAACATCTCGCGGAGATCATGACCCAGCCATGAGCCCGCCTGCGACCGGTGATCGTTTTTTGATCGGTCGCTTGTCAGATCCCGTGCTTTTTGAGTATGGCCTCGATGTCGGAGAAGTCATCTGTGCCAGAGCTCGTTCCGCCCTTGGTCTTCGGCTTCGCCGACGCCTTGACCCCGGTGGCTCCCCGGCCGGGCCCCAGGGCGGGCTCCGAGGCCCCCGCGGACACCCCGCCGGCCCGTTCGGCGGCGGCCGCCGCGCGGCGCTCCTTACGGGTGCCGCCGGAGCGGTGCTCGACCGCCCGCGTGATCATGAACAGCGCCCAGGAGACGCCCAGCAGGCCGAAGCCCAGCCAGATGCTCGGCTTGAAGACCAGGTCGGTCAGCCAGCCCAGGATGCCGGTCATGGCCAGGCCCAGCGGGATCAGGGCGTAGGCGGCGATCCGCGTCGCCGCCAGGAACCGCTTGCGGTAGGCGGTCAGCCCGGCGATGCCCAGACCGGCCGCGGACAGCGCGGCGCAGATGGTGTCGGTCAGCATCGTTCCTCCCGCGAACAGGGCTTCCGGTAAGTCCATCGTGCACCCCGTAAGGCGGCCGGGGCCATGGCCCGAGCCCGGGATCAGGGACATCTCCGGGTACGGCTCAGGGTCCGGGGGCTGGAAGACTGGCCCCATGAGCCACACCGACCCCTCCCCCCGCCCCGTGCTCGACGTCTGGTGCGAGTTGCAGTGCCCCGACTGCCGTACCGCCCTGGGCGACCTGCGCGCGCTGCGCGACCGCTTCCAGGACGCGCTGGACATCCGGCTGCGCCACTTCCCGCTGGAGCGCCACCGGCACGCCCACGCGGCGGCCCAGGCGGCCGAGGAGGCCATCGCCCAGGGGCGCGGCTGGCCGTTCATCGAGGCCGTCCTGGAGCGCACCGAGGAGCTCGGGACCCGCGGTGAGCCGGTGTTGGTGGAGGTGGCCCGGGAACTGGGGCTGGACGCCGAGGAGATGGACACCGCGCTGGTCGACGGCCGGCACATCCTGATCGTGGACGCGGACCAGGCCGAGGGCCGGGCGATCGGGGTCACCGGCACCCCCACGTATGTGATCGGCGGCGAGCGGCTCGACGGCGGCAAGAGCCAGGAGGGGCTGCGGGAGCGCGTCGGGGAGATCGCCGCCCGCCTCGTCGCCGAGCGGTCCTGAAGCCCTGAAAGCCCTCGGAACAGACCCTTACAACAGCGGCTTGTACAACTGGTACTCGATCGACTCGTAGCCCAGCGACTCGTACAGCCGCAGCGCCGGGGTGTTGCCGCCGAAGACGTGCAGGCCCAGGCTGTGCGCCCGGTGCGCCAGGCTCGCCCGCTCGGCGGCCAGCATCAGGGTGCGGCCGTGTCCGTGGCCGCGGTGCTCCTCGGCGACCTCGACGGCGTAGACGTACGCCTCACCGCTCTCGGCGGCGTCGGGCTCCCCCTCGCGCAGCGCGATCCAGATGGTGCCCACGTCCGTGCCGCCGTGGGCGAGGACGCGCAGCAGGGCCGTGGGGGTGTCCGGGCCCTGCGGCAGCAGCTGCGCGTAGTCGGTGTCCGCCTTGGTGTCGGCCTGCTGCCGGGTGAGCCCGCGCGTCAGCAGATCGGCGACGTATCCGGCCCGCTCGTGGGCGTGCCACGCCGGGTAGTCGGCCTCCGTAAGGGGACGTATCGCGCTGCCCTCGGGCAGCTCGGGCGGGTCCGTGAGCCGTTTGAGCATGTTGCGGCCGCGCTCGCGGTAGCCGAGCGCGGCCGTGAGCCCGAGGGCGGTCGTGGCCGAGGCGGGGACGCTCACCATCAGCTGGGTGCAGCCCCAGCCGCGCAGCACCTCCTCGGCGGCGAGCGCGGCGACCGTGCCGCGGCCCCGGTGCCGATCGGCCTCGTCGATGTGCAGCTCCTCGATACGCCCGGCCGCCGGGCCCAGGCGGGCGTCGGTGGCGAGGCGTACGGAGCCGACGGGGCGGCCGTTGACACACACCTCGTACGCGCGGGCACGCCCGCCGCCGTCGGTGTGCCGTTCGGGCGCGGTGGGCCGCAGAGTGGTGGTCACGAAGGTGTTCTACCGGCCCGCCGGGCGATCGTCACCCGTTTTCCGGCGCGGATCCGCCGCGGCCGGCCGGTCAGGTGCCTGGCTTGACCGCTCACGGCCCGATGTCCCCGCCGCCCGCTCAGGGTCCGCGGCCGCCCGCTGAGGGGTGGATGCCGGCGGCGACCCGGTCAGGGGTCGATGTCCGCGGCCGCCCGCTCGACGAAGATCCGCAGGGCCTCGGCGGTGACCGGGCCGGGGGCGCCGGGCAGGGTGTGGCCGTCCACGCGGCGGACGGCCTGTACGTCGCGGGTCGTGGAGGTCACGAAGATCTCCTCGGCCCGGTACAGCGCGTCCAGCGGCAGATCGGTCTCCTTGGCGCCCACCCACTCCAGCACCAGGGCGCGGGTGATCCCGGCGAGGCAGCCGGAGGAGAGCGGCGGAGTGTGCAGCTGGCCGTCGAGGACCACGAAGACATTGGAGCCGGTGCCCTCGCAGAGCGCGCCGACCGTGTTGCCGAAGAGGGCCTCGGTGGCGTCGTGCTCGCGGGCGCGGGCGAGCGCGACCACGTTCTCGCCGTACGAGGTGGTCTTCAGGCCGGTGAGCGCTCCGCGCTCGTTGCGCGCCCAGGGGACGGTGACCACGGCCGTGGCGTCGGGCCTGCGGGCCGCCTCGACCAGCGCGACCACCACGGTGGGCCCGGCAGTGCCCCGGTCGGAGCCGAGCGGTGAGATCCCTCCGGTGTAGGTGATCCTCAGCCGTCCGAACGCCACGGGGTGGGCCTTGAGCACCTCCTCGCAGCCCCGCCGCACCTCGTCCAGGTCCGGCTCGGGGAGCCCCAGGCCCGCGGCGGAGCGGGCCAGCCGCCGCAGATGGCGGGTGAGGGCGAACGGCTGCCCCTCGGTGGCCTTGACGGTCTCGAAGACGCCGTCGCCGACCGTGAGCCCATGGTCGAACACGGACACCATGGCGCTGTCCGGGTCACAGAGGGATCCATCGAGCCAGATGGCCGGTTTCATCGCGTCGCCCTTCCCATCGTCTGCTGTACACCCGTCGTCTGCTGTACACCCGACGCTACCGCGAGCAGCCGGGCGGCCTTGAGTTCCGTTTCGTCCCATTCGCGCTCCGGCTCGGAGCCCCAGGTGATGCCCGCCCCGGTGCCGAACCGCAGCACGGCCCCGGCCGCGCCGCGGTCGATCCAGAAGGTCCGTATCCCGACCGCCAGCTCACCGGTGCCGCGGTCGGCGTCGACCCAGCCGATACCGCCGCAGTACGGGCCGCGGGGCGCGGTCTCGAGCTCCTCGATGACGCGCAGCGCGCTGGACTTGGGCGCGCCGGTGACCGAGCCGGGCGGGAAGGTGGCCGCGAGCAGTTCCGGCCAGCCGGTGCCGGGGGCGAGTTCGCCCCGCACCGTGGAGACGAGGTGCACCAGACCGGGGTGCGGTTCGACCGCGCACAGCGCCGGGACGGTCACCGAGCCGGTGGCGCAGACCCGGCCCAGGTCGTTGCGGACCAGGTCCACGATCATCACGTTCTCGGCGTGGTCCTTCTCCAGCAGGTCCTCGGGGGCGCGGCCGGTGCCCTTGATGGGGCCGGACTCCACGGTGCGCCCGGTGCGCCGCAGGAACAGTTCGGGCGAGGCCGTGGCGACCTCCACCCCGTGTCCCGGCAGCCTTACGGTGCCCGCGTACGGGGCGGGGTTGCCCAGGGCCAGCAGCGCGGTCAGCGCGTCCACATCGGCCCCGGCCGGATCGGGCAGCGGCGCGGACAGCACCCGGCAGAGGTTGGCCTGATAGACCTCGCCGGCCGCGATCCGCCGCCGGACGGTGCGCACCCCCGCGGTGTAGGCGGCCCGGTCCAGTGACGAGGTCCACTCCCCCGCCGTGGGACCGCGCCAGCCGCCGGGCGCCGGCGGCGGCACCGGCTCGGTCCGTACGTCCCCGAAGCGAGCGCAGACCAGTCGGCCCTCGAAGTCCGCGACAACGGCCCAGAAACCCTGGGTTTCCAGGGCCGACGGGTCGCTTGTGACATCCCGTAGATCGGTGGCGAGCAGGCCGCCGAAGCGGGCGAGCGGAGGCAGGTCGTGCACGGTTGCGAGTCTATGGTGCCCAGGTCAGGGTGGCCTCGGGAGGGAGTGCGGCGCGCGAGCAGGGCAGCACGCTGCGGAAACGGAATTTGAGCTGGCCCCGGAATCCGCTAGAGTTCAACACGTCGCCGGGACGCGGAAGCGCCCCGGAGAAACGACACCTGCGGACGTGGCTCAGTTGGTAGAGCATCACCTTGCCAAGGTGAGGGTCGCGAGTTCGAATCTCGTCGTCCGCTCGGTGTGGGGGTTTCGACCCCCACGGCTGGTGGAGTGGCCGAGAGGCGAGGCAACGGCCTGCAAAGCCGTCTACACGGGTTCAAATCCCGTCTCCACCTCGGACGATTAGCTCAGCGGGAGAGCGCTTCCCTGACACGGAAGAGGTCACTGGTTCAATCCCAGTATCGTCCACTCGGATCCTCACGGGTCCACCCTGCGCGATTAGCTCAGCGGGAGAGCGCTTCCCTGACACGGAAGAGGTCACTGGTTCAATCCCAGTATCGCGCACGCAGTCCTGCGGACGATTAGCTCAGCGGGAGAGCGCTTCCCTGACACGGAAGAGGTCACTGGTTCAATCCCAGTATCGTCCACATCGATCGGCGGGGGGGGGGGGGGGGTGCTCCGGCGC
>NZ_JBHYVB010000017.1:42852-61696 GCF_042750115.1 Streptomyces sp. NPDC059455 | reverse complement strand
TTCTTCTTCTTTTTTTCCCCCCTCCCCCCCCCCCTCTTTTTTTTTTTCAACCACCTCTCTCTCCCCCTCTCTTTTTTTTTTTTTTCCTTCCCCCCCCCACCCCGCCCTCCGACGTTTCCCGGGCCGAGAGGCTTCTCAGGACGAGAAGAGCATGTGCCCGAAGCCGCGCTTGTGATGGCCGTGGTGGCCGCCGTGGTGCCCGTGCTGCGGGGCGCCCCACGCGGGTGCGGCCGGGTAGGCCTGCGGCGCACCGGGCGGTGGGGGCGGCGCCGCTTGCGTCCACTGCGACTCAAGGCGAGTCAGCGCCTCCAGCTCCCCATAGTCCAGAAAGATCCCCCGGCAGCCGCTGCACTGCTCTATCTGCACGCCATTGCGGTTGTACGTGTGCATCGGCGCATGGCACTTGGGACACTGCATGGTCCGCTCAACTCCTCATGCTTCTGACAGTGCGCGCCGGAACATGCGTCCGGACGCGTGGACTTCACCCTACGGCCTCATCCCGCGGCCTCCATGAAGTGGGCGATACGGACGGACGCCTCCACCATCGCCTCCTCGGCCTCGTCCAACGCCCGTCCGGCGGCAGCCGCCTTGGCGAGCGCGAGCGCGGCGGTCTGGACGGTGAGGGCGCGGGCGGGCACGTCCAGCCGCGGCCAGGGGTCGCGCTCCCCCGCGGCGGAGCCGCCCGCGGCCCGGTACGCCCCCAGGAACCGCTCCCAGTCCTCGGCGGCGAGCAGCCCGGCGGCGTACCAGGCGGCGGGGCGGGCGAGGTCCCAGGCCGGGTCGCCGAGGCCGAGGTCGTCGATGTCGATCAGCCGCCAGTCGGTGGCGCGGTGGCGGATGAGCTGGCCGAGGTGGAGATCGCCGTGGCAGAGCCGGTTGTCCTCGCTGCCGACGCCAGCGCCAACGCCGTTGCCTTCGCGTGGGTCCACGCGACCTCCGCGATCCCGATGATCCGGGCGGTCCACGCGATCCATACGGTTCGTACGATCCACGTGATCCATACGGCCCGTGCGATCCACGCCCCGCGCCCAGCCGGGCAGTCCGGCCCAGGCCCGCAGCACGGCCCGGGTGGCCACGCTGTCGGGGAGCGCCGCAGCCCGCAGCCGGGCGATGGCGCGGGCCGCCTTGACCGGGCCGCGCATCGCCGGGAGCGGGCCGGGCAGTTCGGCCACCGGCACGGCGTGCAGCCGGGCCAGCAGCCTCCCCGCCTCGCCCCAGGGGGCGGCGTCCGGCGCGTCGGGTGCCACGGGTTCGCCGTACGGCCAGAGGGTGACCTGCCGCCCGTCGGGCAGCGCTCCCATGCCGTCGACCGGCGGCAGCAGTATCTCCGCGCACCGGGGATGGGCCGCGACGCCGAGCCGGACGGCCAGCTCGGCCGGGTCCGTGCCGGGCGGATGCGCCTTGGCGACGACGGGGCCGCACCGGACGACGGTGCCGTCGGGCCGGTCGGCCAGGACGGTCACCTCGGCGGTGGCGTCGCGCTGGGCCCGGCGGAGGGCGGTGACGAGCTGCGCCGCGGTTCGGTTCACGGCTCCCCCCATGTCATCGGCTGCCCCGGGATCGTAGCTCCTGCCGGGCGAGGTGCCGGGGCTCCGGGCCTCTCTGGTGTCGGCCGATCACCCGGGCGCGGGCCGAACGTTCCCCCATCCGTAGCTGGGTTACAAACTTTGAACTCTGTAACCCATGCCTGGACCCCGCCTGCCCCTTGCCGCTGCACCGGGTCGCCCTGCCGATGATGGGCCTGCCCCTGATCGACGCCGCCGAGGTGGACGAGCTCGCCGCCGTCTGCGCGGAGCTGGGCCGCTATGCTTTCCTGCTCACCGTGGCGCCGCCGCGTATTCACGGGCTGACCGGGGTGCCCGTCAACCCGCTCGCGGTCTTCTGACGAGCCACTAGGAGGAACTGGCAGTGAGCGAGCAGTCGGTGCCCGCCGCCGGAGCCGGGAGTCACGCGGAGCGTTTCGTACGGAACGGCGAGCCCTGATGCGTTCCGGCCCCCTCGACGCCGAGACCATCCTGACGGCCACCGAGGACGTACTGCGCCGCCATGGACCGGCGAAGGCCACGGTGCTGGACGTGGCGCGGGCTCTGGGAGTCAGCCACGCCAGCGTCTACCGCCACTTCCCGTCCAAGGCGGCGCTGCGCGAAGCCGTCACCCGGCGCTGGCTGGGCCGGGCGCGCGACCCCCTCGCGGCGGTCGCGGCCGATACCGGGCAGGCCCCGCCCGAGCGGCTCCGTACCTGGTTCACCACGCTGTTCGCCGCCAAGCGGACCCTGTTGTCCGAGGACCCGGAGCTGTTCGCCACCTACCGGGTCCTGACGGCCGAGCACAGCAGCGCGGCCGCCGGCCATGTGACCGACCTGATCGAGCAGCTGCGCGTCATCATCGCCGACGGCGTCACCAGCGGGGACTTCACCTCCCCCGACCCCGCCGCGACGGCGCGAACCGTCTTCGCCGCCACCATGGCCTACCACCACCCGGCGCACGCCCCCGAATGGCAGGCCCGGGGGTCCGAGGCCGCCTTGCGGTCCATCTGCGCCCTGCTCATCGACGGCCTGCGCCCGCGCTGATGGCGGGTATACGACATCACCCCTGAAGGGCAAGGGTGCGGTCGCAGACCTGCCAGCCACCGCTTGATGGAACCTGCTGGGCTGATGGCGAACGCGCTGCCTTCACAGGACGGAACGCCATGCCGATCACTGCCACCACCGCTTTGGTCAACGGCCAACTTCCATCCCCTCGGTCCCCGCTGAAGGGCTGGCCGGCCGTGGTCTCGGTGATGCTGGGGATCTTCGCCATCGTCACCACCGAGATCCTGCCGATCGGTCTGCTGACCTCGATCGGATCCAGCTTCACCGTCTCGGACGGGATGGCGGGACTGATGATGACCATGCCCGGCTTCCTGGCGGCTGTCGCCGCCCCACTGGTCACCGCGGTCACCGCACGCTTCGACCGCCGACTGATGCTGTGCGCCTTCATGCTCCTGCTGGCACTGGCGAACTTCCTCGCCGCCGCGGCGCCCGACTACTGGCTCGTACTGACCTCTCGGATCATGGTGGGGATCACCATCGGCGGCTTCTGGTCGATCGGGGCGGGGTTGGCGGAACGACTGGTGCCGCCGGCCTCGGTCGGCAGGGCTACCGCTGTGATCTTCTCCGCCGTCCCGCTGGGATCCGTCCTCGGTGTGCCAACCGGCACCCTCATCGGAGATCTCGCCGGATGGCGAACGGCCTTCACCGTCATGGGAGCCCTGACGGTCGGTGTACTGGTCATGCTGCTCCTGCTCGTCCCGCCGCTTCCTCCGGTCCAGACCACACGGCTGAGCGTCCTGGGCTGCATGCTCCGCGGCGTCGACATCCGCTTCACGCTCTTGCTGACGTTCCTTGTTGTGCTGGCCCACTTCGGCACGTACACCTACGTGACACCGTTCCTGGAACAGGTCACCCACGCCGGCGGTGGTCTGATCACTGCGTTCTTGCTGCTCTACGGCGCCGCCGGCATCCTCGGCAACTTCCTGGGCGGCGCCTGGGTGGCCCGATACCCCCGGACCGTCTTCGGGCTCGCGGCCGGTCTGATCGCCGCGGCGACCCTCCTCCTTCCGGCGTTGGGCCGCTGGGCGGCGGGCGCGGTGATCCTGCTGATCGTGTGGGGCATCGCGTACGGCGCGGTGCCGGTCGCGTCGCAGACCTGGTTCTCCAAGGCGGCACCGCATGCCCCGGAAGCGGCATCGGTCCTGTTCACCGCCTCCTTCCAGGCAACGATCTCCCTGGGCGCGCTCGTAGGGGGAGTCGTCCTGGACCACAGCTCTCCGTCCGCGGTCATGCTGCTGGGCGGATGCACCGCGGTTCTCATGGTCCTGACCGTAGGCACGTTTCGCCCAACGGCTCACTGATCCGGACCGCACGGAGCAGTCCTGAACGCACAGAGACTCGCCGCCCCTTTTCTCGGAGTCCTCGCGTCGACTGGTCCCCCGCGCCACTGCCCTGGCCGACGCCGCAAGTCACCGGCACTCCCCATGGGCGTCGGCCGTCGCCGCGACTCCGCGGCGCCTGTTCATTCCGCGATGTCGGGAGCGCGGTTCCGATGGCTGGGAGCTGCAAGAGGGCCCCAGCGATCCGGACCGCTGGCTCGATACGGCATACCTCGACACCCGCCGCCTGCTGGTGCACCGGTCCTGTAGCGGCCTGCTCGCCGAGCTACCCGGCTACAGCTGGGACCCCAAGGCGACCGAGCGAGACGAAGACGCCCCGCTGAAGATCGATGACCACTCCGCCGACGCACTGCGCTACGTCATGCACAGCACTGCGCACGAGTGGCGGCACCTCACCTCAGGACAGAGCGTGGAGGGCCGATGCCTCTGCCTGAGAACGGTGCCCCGTGGCCGCCGCCGAGTTGGTCGAAGACGTACGCCGAGATGCGCATCGACGATGCGTGGCACAGCGGCGACCGGGACCGCCTCGCCCGCGTCTACGGCCACCATCCGTGCCCGTCCGAGCGTCGCCGCCTGTGGGGCCGCCGCAGCGTCGAGCACCGCGCCAGACGCCCCGAACACCGGCTGCACGTCCCCCTACCGGGCGACATCGCCCGAACCAGCCCCGACCTGCTGTTCGCCGACATACCCACGATCAAATTCCTCGGCGATGTGGTGGAGAAGCGGCGGATGTTGACGCCGGAGATGCGGACGCTGGCAGACGCGGTCAGCCTGCCGCTGTAACGCTCGTTGGCACTTCCCTCGGCAACCCGACGGAAGTGCCTATCGGCGAGCGAGCACTGGAAGCACTCGGCGGAGCGACGGGGGCCGTCATCGCCGACTACGCACAGATGTACTGGCTGATCGTGGCGAGGAGCGCCCAGTATTGGCGGCGTCTCCCGCATGTGCAGGCGCTCAGCGCGGACCCGACTTCCTACATCGGGGTTCCTCCCATCGGCCGTACCACCGGGCCGGTACTGCACTGGCGCGTCCCCCTCGGGCCCGACTGCTACCTCACCAACAGCTCCCTCCTGCGCGGAGCCCTGGCTCAGGCGGTGGCAGCCGAGTTCGGCCCTGACCGAGAGGTCGGCCAGTGACCGCTTCACGGCCCGGCCGCCGCTGAGACCGAGTGGCGCGCGGCCATCGAGCATGCCGCGGGTTGCCTGGCCTGCCGGACGTGATTTCCGCGCTGCTGGCGCCCACGGTCTATCTCTGATTCACGAGCGTTCCGACCCCATAGACCGGGTGGGCCGCTTAAGTTCCGGGCCCCCTTACCGGACGACGGCTCCAGCGGGCCATCCTCCCCGACACCCTGCGGTCGGCGCAGCCAGGCACGGCCACCGACCGCAGGGCGAGGACTCCGCCCCGCGATCAGTACGCCCCCGGGACGCGGGGGCGGGGGCGGGGCACCACCCCAGGCGACCGCAGGGCCAGGGTCGCACCCGTCTACTCATGAAGGCACACACATGAACACAGCCATCGTGGCCGGTATCCAGTCCGTTGAGCTGGAGATCACCGGCACCTGCCAACTCCGCTGTACCCACTGCTGCACCAGCAGCAGCCCGCAGGCACCCTCCGGGCACATGACCCGCGACGACTGGTCACACGTCATCGCGGACGTGGCCGAGCTGGGCATCCCCCTAGTCCAGTTCATCGGCGGCGAGCCGACCCTCTCGCCGCACCTGCCGCAGTTCATCGACGAAGCCATCAACGCCGGCCCCGACGTCGAGGTGTATTCGAACCTCACCCACGTACGGCCGTCCCTCTGGGACTCGTTCAGCCGTAAGGGCGTCTGCCTCGCCACGTCCTACTACAGCGACGACCGGGCCCAGCACGAGGAGATCACCCGCACGCGCGGAAGCCTCGACCGCACCAGGGCGAACATCGTCGAAGCGGTCCGCCGCGGTATCCCCATGCGTACCGGCATCGTCGAAGTGATCGAGGGGCAGCGCGTCGAGCAGGCCAAAGCGGAGCTGCACCGGCTCGGCATCAAGGAAATCCAGGTCGACCGCATGCGCAAGGTCGGACGCGCGGCCGAGCCGGACACGAGCACGCCGACCGCCGCCGAGCTGTGCGGGCACTGCTTCCGGCACCGCGTATCCGTCTCCCCCGACGGGGCCGTGTCCGGCTGCATCCTCAGTCGCTTCATGGTCGCCGGCAACGTCCGCGAACAGCGTCTCGCCGAGATCCTGCACAGCGACCGGTGGGGCGAGATGATTGCAGCCGTGCCCGAGCCGCGCGCCGGCGCCTGTACCCCGGACGAAAGGCGGCCCCCGTCGGCTATGGGACGCCCTCGATAAAGTCCGCGACTACTGGCTCAGCAACGGCGAGCTGCCGGTACGAGGGGCCCGCGTGGACATCATGCCCGATGGTCGTACGTTCCTCGGCCGCGGAAACTGGTCTGCCGAACTGAGCTGATCACGCACAAGCGCGAGGGGGTCCTTACGGCGGCGGTCCGCACTGGCCCCAAAAGGCGCGATGCCCGGACAGCTCCCCAGCTGTCCGGGCATTCGTGCCGTCCGCCGCACCCCCGTCCCCACGGGGTTATATGGCCGGAAGTCCCCGGCCCGGGCCGCTCTCCCGGGCCCGGGGCGCTCAGCGCCCCAGCATTCCGGCCACGGACGACGCTTGTGTGACGACGGCTTCCCAGCCGCCGAAGGTGATGGTCAGGAAGATGGCCATCGGCAGCACCATCGCCGCCGCGACCAGAGGATGGCGGGTGCCGGTCTGCGGGCCGCCGAACGCGTCCACCGCCGCGCTCACCGACCTGCGACGACGTGTTCCGATGAGCGTGCGTCCAGCCGTGTCCGCCATCGTCCCTCCTCCGTCACATCTGGGGGCGGCGAGCGTCTGACCTCGGGGGACGAGTGCTGCGCCCGCCGCTTGACGACAACATTAGGTGCGCGCCCCGGTCCTCGGCGTCATGCCTTCGTACCGATTGCCGGGCCTCCCGGAGGATGACCCCGGGAGGCGTCGACTACTCCCCTGGGTGGAGATGCGCCCTCACGCCTTGGGGTCTTCCCGGAGGGGACCGCGGAAGAGATCCCTCCGGAGGCCCTCCGGAGCCGGCGGAGGGTGCCCCTCCGAGCGCGGGCGAGCCCTACTCGCCCTCTCCCTCCTCGCTCCGCTCCACCGGCTGCTCGACCAGGGCCAGGACCCGGTTGCCCATGAAGCGGGCCGTCCGCACAACGGACCCATTACGGGTGACTTCGCTCACTTCCACCACCCCCCGCCGAACCGCCGTCTCGACCCTCCGGCCCGCCCTGGTGGCCACCACTTCATACGTCCGCGTCGTGTCCCCCGCGTCCACGACTATCTCCACACGATCACCCTTCACGGTCTCAATCCCCCTTCTGAGACGGCCTTTTGAGATCACGCAGCAGCGAGCCCGAGCGCGGATTGCCACGATTCCGGCCCACTTCTCCAGGATCCCAGGCACCACTGACAATCCGTCCGCCGACGCATGCGCGGCCTCTCAGCGCGAGGGGCCGTCAATCCGTAAGCTGTGCACGTCAGACGGACGGCAACGGAACCACAGCGGCGAACCGGCGGCAGTTCGACGGCAAACGGCAAGCAGACGGCAGCGGATGGGGCTCCCCACCAGGGGTTAGGGCCTGTCTGGAGTTGTGATCTGGATCAGGAAGCGGGGCGTGGTGCGTGCGATCGCAAGGCGCCGGAAGGCCCTCGTAGCGGAGCTACTAGGGCATTTCGGCAACGCCGCGAGCGTGCGTGCCACGCCCCGCGAGCCCAGATCACAACTCCAGACAGGCCCTCAGGGAAGGGGCCTCCCCACCGGAGGTAGGGGACGGACATGGCGATGATGCGGCTCCGGCGCGAGGACCCGCGTGTCGTCGGCTCCTTCCGCCTCCACCGGCGGCTCGGCGCGGGCGGCATGGGGGTGGTCTACCTCGGCTCCGACCGGCGCGGACAGCGGGTGGCCCTGAAGGTGATCCGTCCGGACCTCGCCGAGGACCGGGAGTTCCGGTCCCGGTTCGCCCGGGAGGTCTCCGCCGCCCGGCGGATCCGCGGCGGCTGTACGGCCCGGCTGGTCGCCGCCGACCTGGAGGCCGACCGCCCCTGGTTCGCCACCCAGTACGTACCGGGCCCCTCCCTCCACGACAAGGTGAACGAGGAGGGCCCGCTGCCCGCCGCCCAGGTCGCGTCGATCGGGTCGGCGCTGGCGGAGGGGCTGTTGGCGGTCCATGAGGCCGGGGTCGTCCACCGCGACCTCAAGCCCTCCAACATCCTGCTCTCCCCCAAGGGCCCGCGCATCATCGACTTCGGCATCGCCTGGGCGACCGGGGCCAGCACCCTCACCCACGTGGGCACGGCGGTCGGCTCGCCCGGCTTCCTCGCGCCCGAGCAGGTGCGGGGCGCCGCGGTGACCCCGGCGACCGACGTCTTCGCGCTGGGCGCCACGCTCGCGTACGCCTCGACGGCGGACTCTCCGTTCGGGCACGGCAGTTCCGAGGTGATGCTGTACCGGGTGGTCCATGAGGAGCCGCAGCTGCTGGGCGTCCCCGACGCCCTGGCGCCGCTGCTCCACGCCTGTCTGGCCAAGGACCCGGAGGACCGGCCGAGCACCCTGCAACTGTCGCTGCGGCTGAAGGAGATCGCCGCGCGCGAGGCGCACGGCCACGGCTCCGGTGCCGGTGCCGGTGCCGGTGCCGGTGCCGGTGCCGGTGCCGGTGCCGGGGGCTACGGCGGCGGGCCGGGCCGTCCCCCGGCGCGGCGCCCCGAGGCGTACGCCGACCAGCACACGGAGCGGCGCTCCGGCGGTACGCCCGCGCCGCGGAGCGGGCCCCCGTCCCAGCGGCCGGGAGCCAGTACGGGCGGGAGCTCGGGACGGCCCTCGGGGCGGAACACGCCCGCGCGCCCGGCGCAGCGCCGGGGTGGCCCGAGGCCACCCGCGCGTACGGGGCGCCCGGCCCAGACCGTGCGCACCTCGCCGAACGGACGCCGCCCCAGCGGGCCCAACCGCCGGCTGCTGCGGCAGCGGCTGACCGTGTTCGTCGTGGTGACGCTGTTGGTGGCGCTGGGGATCGCGGCGGCGCAGGGCTGCCAGGGCCCGGCGAACGGCCTGGGCGCGCCGTCGAAGCCGACGGGGTCGGGGGCGGTCTCGTCGGCGGCACCGGACTCGGTGGCGGCACCGGGCTCGGTGGCGGCACCGGGCTCGGTGGCGGCCGAGCCTGACGGCCGCTAGTTACGGAGTGTCCGACGGGGCTTGGCGCCTGCGGCGGGCTGTTCCCCTACCCGCCCCTTCCCACAACTGGGGCTCCGCCCCAGACCCCGCTCCTCAAACTCCCCCAGCTACCGCTGGGAGGTGCTCCCTGGAGGGGCTGGAAGGCGGGGCTCCGCCCCAGATCCGGGGGTCCGGGGAGGGCAGCCCCTCCACACGGCGCAGCCGCACACCGATGCCGCGGGGAGGGACGGGGCGGGGAGGGGAAAGCGCCGAGATGCGGCTCCACCGCGTGCGGGACTCCGCCGGGTGCGGGGCCTCGCCACGCGCGGGACTCCGCCGGGTGCGGGGCCTCGCCACGCGCGGGACTCCGCCGGGTGCGGGACTCCACCACGAGCGGGACTCCACCACGAGCGGGACTCCACCACGAGCGGGACTCCACCACGAGCGGGACTCCACCACGAGCGGGGCCTCGCCACGCGCGGGACCTCGCCCCAGGCCCCGGGGGCCAGGGGTGAAGCCCCTGCCATGCGCCGGACACCCCGTAGCGGTCAGGGTCCCGGTCTGCCCGAGGTGACCGCGTAGAAGGCGACCGCCGCCGCCGCGCCCACGTTGAGGGAGTCCACGCCGTGGGCCATGGGGATCCGGACCCACTCGTCCGCGGCCATCAGCGCCTGGGTGGAGAGCCCTTCGCCCTCCGCGCCCAGCATCAGCGCGACCCGTTCCAGGCGGTGCGGGGCCGCGTCGTCGATGGTGGTGGCCTTCTCGTCGGGGGTCAGCGCGAGGATCTTGAAGCCCGCCTCCCGGACCGCCTCCAGCCCGCGCGGCCAGCTCTCCAGGCGGGCATACGGCACGGAGAAGACGGCGCCCATGGAGACCTTGACCGAGCGCCGGTAGAGGGGGTCGGCGCAGTCCGGGGAGAGGAGCACGGCGTCCATGCCGAGTGCCGCCGCGCTGCGGAAGATGGCGCCGGTGTTGGTGTGGTCGTTGACGGACTCCATGATGGCGACGCGCCGCGCGCCCGCCAGGATCGTCTCCGCGTCCGGCAGCGGCTTGCGCTGCATGGAGGCGAGGGCGCCGCGGTGGACGTGGTAGCCCGTCACGCGTTCGGCCAGTTCGGGGCTGACGGCGTAGACGGGGGCGGGGACGTCCTCGATCACGTCCCGCATCACATCGACCCACTTGGACGACAGCAGCATCGAGCGCATCTCGTAACCGGCGACCCGGGCGCGCCGGATCACCTTCTCGCCCTCGGCGATGAACAGGCCCTCGGCCGGCTCTCGCTTGCGTCGTAGCTCCACATCGGTCAGACCCGTGTAGTCGCTCAGCCGCGGGTCGTCCGGATCATCGACGGTGATGAGATCAGCCACTTAAGTGATACTGCCTTGTCCTGGATGCGGTGCCAATGAGCCCGACGTGAATAAGTTACCGGCGGTTACGTCCGATGACGTACGTCCGGTGACATCACCGGTGGTCACGGGACGAGAGGGCGACGACCTCACCGATCACCACGACCGCCGGGGGCCGTACGCCCTCGGCCGCGACCTTCTCCCCGACGGTGGCGAGGGTCGCGTCCACCCGGCGCTGGGCCGCGGTCGTGCCCTCCTGGACCACGGCGACGGGGGTGTCGGCGGCGCGGCCGTGGGCGACGAGGGCCGCGGCGATGGCGCCGATCTTCTCGACGGCCATGAGCAGCACCAGCGTGCCGCGCAGCCTCGCCAGCGCCGCCCAGTCCACCAGGGAGCTGGGGTCGTCGGGGGCGACATGGCCGCTGACCACCGTGAACTCATGCGCGACGCCCCGGTGGGTCACCGGGATCCCGGCCGCACCCGGGACGCTGATGGAGCTGGAGATGCCGGGCACGACGGTGCACGGGATCCCGGCCTCGGCGAGCGCCTCCGCCTCCTCCATGCCGCGCCCGAAGACGAAGGGGTCACCGCCCTTGAGGCGGACCACCGACTTGCCCGCCTTGGCGTGCTCGATCAGCGCGTTGTTGATCGCCTCCTGGGCCATGAAGCGGCCGTACGGGATCTTCGCCGCGTCGATCACCTCGACATGCGGCGGCAGTTCATCGAGCAGATCGCGCGGGCCGAGGCGGTCGGCCACCACCACGTCCGCCTCGGCGAGCAGGCGGCGGCCGCGCACGGTGATCAGGTCCGGATCGCCGGGCCCGCCGCCCACCAGCGCCACATGGGGACCGCGGGTGCGGTGGCGGGGCGCGCCGAGCGTGCCGTCGCGCAGCCCCTCCACCACGGCGTCCCGTACGGCGGCGGAGCGGCGCGGGTCCTGTCCGGTGAGGACGGCGACGGTGACGCCCTCGCTGCGTCCGGTGGCCGGGGTCCAGGCGGAGGCGGCCTCGGCGTCGTCGCTGCGCACGCACCAGACGCGGCGCGCCTCGGCCTCGGCGGACGCGGCGGCGTTGGCCTCCGGGTCGTCGGTGGTGACCAGGACGTACCAGGCGCCCTCGAAGTCGCCCTCCTGGTAGCGGCGGCGCTCCCAGCGCACCTCCCCCGCCTCGGCCATGGCCTCGACGGAGGCCGTGGCGGACGGCGAGATCAGCAGGATGTCCGCACCGGCCGCTATCAGCGCGGGCAGCCGGCGCTGGGCGACCTGACCCGCCCCGAGGACGACGACACGCCGCCCGGAAAGGCGCAGCCCGACCGGGTATGCGAAGTTTTCGGACATGGCGGTGCGGCTCTCCTCATGCGAAGCAACGGCCGCTGCGGCGCTGGAGCGGCTGATCGACTGTGGGGCGGGGCCCCCGCCGACACCCTACGCGGCGGGGGCACGCATCAGTTCTTCTCCGTGACCCCTGCGGAGTCGAACGTGGCCACCTCGTGCATCGCCCGTGCGGCGCTCTGCACCACCGGGAGGGCGAGCAGCGCCCCGGTGCCCTCGCCGAGCCGCAGATCCAGGTCGACCAGGGGGCGCAGACCCAGCTTGTTCAGGGCCGCCACATGGCCCGGCTCGGCACTGCGGTGGCCCGCGATGCAGGCCGCCAGCACCTCGGGCGCGATGGCGCGGGCGACCAGCGCGGCGGCGCCCGCGCTCACCCCGTCCAGGATCACGGGCGTGCGCAGCGAGGCGCCGCCCAGCAGCAGCCCGGCGATCGCGGCGTGCTCCAGGCCGCCGATCGCCGACAGGACGCCGATGGGGTCGGCCGGATCGGGCTGGTGCAGCTCGAGCCCGCGCCGTACGACATCGATCTTGCGCGCGTGCATCTCGTCGTTGATGCCCGTGCCGCGCCCGGTCACCTCGGCCGGGTCGGCGCCGGTGTAGACGGAGACCAGGGCGGCCGACACGGTGGTGTTGGCGATCCCCATCTCCCCGGTGAGCAGCGCCTTGTTCCCGGCGGCCACCAGATCGCGGGCGGTCTCGATGCCCACCTCGATGGCGCGCAGCACCTCCGCGCGAGTGAGCGCGGGGCCCACGGTGAAGTCTCCGGTGCCCGCCCGCACCTTGCGCGGCAGCAGCCCGGGGGTGCTGGGCAGATCGCTCGCCACCCCGACGTCCACGATGCACACCTCGGCGCCCACCTGGCCGGCGAAGGCGTTGCAGACCGCGCCGCCGCCCAGGAAGTTGGCCACCATCTGGCTGGTGACCTCCTGCGGCCAGGCGGTGACGCCCTGGGCGTGCACCCCGTGGTCGCCCGCGAAGATCGCGACGGCCGCGGGCTCCGGGATCGGCGGCGGGCACTGCCGGGACAGCCCGCTCAGCTGGGCGGAGATGATCTCCAGCATGCCGAGCGCGCCGGACGGCTTGGTCATCCGCTTCTGCCGCTCCCACGCCTCACCGAGCGCCTTGGCGTCCAGCGGGCGGATGCCCCGCAGGGTCTCCTGGAGCAGATTGTGCGGGTCCCCGCCGGGCAGGGTGCGGCGGCCGTACGCCTCCTCGTGGACGACCCAGGACAGCGGGCGGCGCTTGGACCACCCGGCCTTCATCAGCTCCGGCTCCTCCGGGAACTCGTCGACGTATCCGACGCACAGATACGCCACGACCTCCAGATGCTCGGGCAGCCCGAGCTCCCGGACCATCTCGCGCTCGTCGAAGAAGCTGACCCAGCCGACGCCGAGGCCCTCGGCGCGGGCGGCGAGCCAGAGGTTCTCCACCGCGAGCGCGGAGGAGTACGGCGCCATCTGCGGCTGGGTGTGCCGGCCGAGGGTGTGGCGGCCGCCGCGGGTGGGGTCGGCGGTGACGACGATATTGACCGGGGTCTCGAGGATGGCCTCGATCTTCAGTTCCTTGAACTGCTTGGCCCGGCCCTTGGGGAGGGACTTGGCGTACGCGTCCCGCTGGCGGACGGCCAGCTCGTGCATGGCCCGCCGGGTCTCCTCCGAGCGGATCACGACGAAGTCCCACGGCTGGGAGTGCCCCACGCTGGGCGCGGTGTGCGCGGCCTCGAGGACGCGCAGCAGCACTTCGTGCGGGATGGGGTCGGGCCGGAAGCCGTTACGGATGTCCCGGCGCTCGCGCATCACGCGGTGGACGGCGGCGCGCTCGGCCTCGTCGTACCCCTCGGCGCGGGGGCCGATGGGGATGGGGACCGCCTCGGGCTCGGGGTCCGGCTCCGGCTCCGGCTCGGATTCCGACTTGGGGTCCGGCTCCGCTGCGGATTCGGGGGCCGTCTCGGGGGTGGCGTCCTCGGGGGCCGTCTCTGGGTCCGATTCGGGCTCGGGGGCGACGGCCTCGGCGGCGGCTTCGGAGTCAGCGGCTTCGGGGGCGCCGGCGTCGGGCTCCGTGGCTTCGGGCTCGGCGGCTTCCGCGTCCGTGGTCTCCGGTTCGGCGGTCTCGGCCTCGGGCTCGGTGGGTTCCATCGCGCTGGCCTCCGGCTCGTCGGCTTCCGGGGTACCAGCTTCCGACCCGGTGGTGTCCTGCTCGGTGGCCTGGGGCTCGGGCTCGGTGGCTTCGGCTTCGGGGGCCGTTTCGGGGGCCGCGGCCTCGGGAACGGCGGGCTGGTCCTCCGCCCCTGCTTCATCCATGGGCTCGGCGGCCTCCATACCGGTCTCCGGCGCTGCCTCGGCGACCGCTTCCGCCTCCGGCTCGGCGGGCGTCGCCTCGGCCTCGGCCGTCTCGGGCGCCTCCGCCTCGGGCGCTTCGCTCGCGGCGGCCTCGGTGTCCGGCGTGTCCGGGGCGTCCGCCGCTTCGGCCTCGGGAGCCTGCTCCTCCGGTGACGGCTCCTCAGCCATGGACTCGGCCACTGTCTCGGGGGTCTCCGTCTCAGCAGCGATCGACTCGGGCTCCGGCTCGGCCGCCGCCTGCTCAGGCGCCTGGGCCGCCGCCTGCTCCTCGGCGGGCTCCTCCGGCGTCGCGGCCTCGACCGCCGGTGCGGCCTCAGCCTCATCCGTCGCCTCAGCCTGCGGCTCGGCGGGCGCCTCCTGCTGGGGCTCCTCGGCGGCGGCCGATTCCCCGGCGTCGGACACCTCGGGCTGAGGCGTCTCGTCGGCCACTATCGAGTGACCCGGGTCCACGGCGGGCTGCTCCACCGTTTCGGCGGGCTGCTCCGGGAGTTGCTGAGCGGCCTCATCGGCGGGGCCCTCGGCGGCGGGAGCGGGCGGTACCTCGATCGCGATCGGCTCATGGGCCAGCTGCGCCGGGATCTCCGGCGCGGCCTCCGCGACCGGAGCCGGGACGGGCTGGGCCTCGGACAGTTCGGTGACGGGCTCGCTCTGGGCCTGGGCCGGGATGTCGACGACCTGCTCCTCGGCCACGGCCGCCTGCGGGGCGGGCTCCACGACGGGCGCCCCGGCCTGGGCCGGGATGGTCGCACCCGTCTGGTGCGGGTCCACAGCGGCCAGGTCCACGGCGGGCGGATCCACATACGCCTGGTCCATCGGGACCGGCTGCGCCTCCGGCGCAAACGCCTCGGGCTGGGCGAACTGTTCGGGAGCGGGCTCCGCTTCGGGCACCTCCGCGACCTGGGGCTCCTCGGCCGGAACGCCCGTCTCCACGGGAACGGCCTGCTGCATCGGCGGCGTGGAGTCCCACGCGTCCCCCGGCGGCGGGGCGTCGACGAGCTGTGAGAGGTCCGCGAGCTGGGGCCCGGGGAGCTGGCCCGAGTCGTCGGGCTGCGGGGTGAAGTACTGCGGCCCGGCGGCGTACTGGGGCGCGGTGGAGTAGTCCGCCGCCAGCGGCTGCTCGGGCATCACGGGCTGTGGCTCGGGCATCACGGGCTGCGGCTCGGGCATGACCGGCTGCGGCTCGGGAACGACGAACAGCTCAGGCGCGGCGAACGGCTGCTCAGGCATGACGAACTGCTCGGGCCCGGCGAACCCCTCAGGCCCGGCGAACCCCTCAGGCCCGGCGAACTGCTGCTCGGTCATCCCGCCCTGCTCGGGCACCGGGACGCCCTGCTGCGCCCCCGCCCCGTACTCCGGCTGCGGCTCGGGCAGCACCTCGGGCTGGGACGCGACCTGGTGCGGCACCTGCGGCTGCGGCTCGGGCCCGCCCTGCGGTTCCAGGGCCTCCGGGAAGGCCTGCTGCTCGGGCGGGACCTGCTGCTCGGGCGCCGACTGCGGCTGGGGCTCCGGATGGCGTGCGGGCGCGGCGTGCCGACCCGCCGCCGGGCCCCGGTCGGCGAGCGAACGCACCACGCCGTTGGAGGTGTCGGGCACCGGCGGGCCCATGTGGAGCGGCCGCCGGGCGGGGGCGGTGGGCGCCGCGTACGCGGCCGGGGCGGGGGCCTGCTGCGGTACGGGCTGCTCCACCACGGGCTGTGGCTCGGGCATCTGGGTCTCGGCGTACGCGGCGGGGTCGAGCACGCCCGCCTCGTACGCCCCGGTCTGGTACTGGGCCTGCTGCTCGCTCCAGGCGCCCTGGGCGCCCGGCATCAGCAGCAGGTCGTCCTCCTCGCCCACGTGTTCGGAGCCGTCGAGGAAGGTGTAGGCGGTGCCGGGAGGGACACCGGGCTGCGGCTGTTCGATGTAACCGGCGTCGGCAGGCGGGGCATGGACATCCGCCGGGTGCGGGTGTCCGAGTCGTCCGCCTGCGTTCTCCGGCAGTCCCTCGCCCGGGACCTGGCCGGTGTCGGTCATGCGTACCCCTCGCCCATCGCTAGTGCTCCTTCCAACCGCCTACCGCCGAGAGCAAGCCCCCTGAGCAAGAACGAGCATGCGCCGTGCGCGGCACGTAGACACGCCCGAGGCTTGCCTACCGCGGCCCCACCAAGGGAGGGGCACATTCCGGCCTTTGGCCAATAAAGCACCGAACGCCGGGCAGCGGTGAAGGCAGTACAACGATCCGCCAGCCTACCCCGGGCGGTGCGCCGAGCAGGTCACCGGGGCGAAGGTCGGGGCGAACGTCACAAGGACAAAATCACTGGTGCGGACGGTGGCCGCACAGCATGAAGGCGACCGCGCGCTCCCGTTCGGTCCAGCCCCGCGTGTCCAGTTCGACGGACTGCGACAGCACGCATTCGACGGCGTAGCCGCCGTCCTCCAGCGCCGCGCCGATGGCCTCCGCCTCGTCCCGGGTCGCGGCCTGCGTGACGATGCGCTCGGGGCGGCGCGCGGCGCACGCGGCGACCACGGGCGCGCCCCCGCCGCCGATCCGCACCACATCGGGCTCCGGCAGATCCTCCAGCACCTCGGGGGCGACGCCCTGGACCACTTGGAGCTGTACGGCGAAGCGGCGGGCCAGGGTGGCGGTGCGCTCGCAGGCGTCCGGGTCGCGGTCGACGGCGATGACGGCGGCGCCGAACCCGGCGGTCTCGACGGCCGCCGCGCCGCTGCCCGCTCCGATGTCCCAGACCAGGTCGCCCAGGCGGGGGCCGACGCGGGCGAGTTGGAGGGCGCGCAGCTGCGGGGACTCGCTCTCGCTCAGCGCGGTCCCGTACGCGGCGCCGGGCAGCGCCCAGCCGCGGACGGCGCCCGGGTAGCCGGGGTCGCGTCCGGCGATCCAGCCGCCGGCCTGGAGCGCGCCGCGGGCGGCACCGGCCGACGAACCGCCGCGGACGGGCGCTATGCCGGAGCCGCCGATGACGATGACGACGTTGGGGTCGCGCCAGGCGTGGTCGGCGGCCTTGTCGGAGGTCAGCACGGTGACCTGCTCGCGTTCGGTGCCCAGGGCCTCGCAGATGACGAAGGTGCGGTGCACCGGGCCGAGCAGCAGCGCGAGTTCGGCGGGCCCCGCGCCGGGCGAGGTGAGGACGGCGACCTTGGTGTGGGCGCGGCAGACGTTGACCGCGCGGCGCAGATCGCGGCTGTGGGCGACGACGACCTGGGCGTCGTCCCAGGGCATCCCGGCCCGCGCGAAGGCGGTGGCGACGGAGGAGACGGCGGGGACGACCTCGACCTCGAGCCCGTGCTCGGGGGCGCGCAGGGCGCGGACGACGCCGAAGAAGCCGGGGTCGCCGTCGGCCAGGACCACGGCGGAGCCGCGGTGCTGGGCGATCCTTCGGGCCGCGAGGTCCACGCTGCCGAGCCGGATCCGCTCGGCGCCGGGCGGGGCTTCGGGCAGCGCCAGGTGATGGGCGGCGCCGGCCACGAGGGTGGCCGCGCCGAGGGCGGAGCGGGCCGCGTCCGTGAGCGGGGTGCCGTCCCAACCGATCACCGTGACGCGGTCGGCCATCGTCCTTGTTCTCCCCTATGTGTGGCGGGTCGGGTCTGTCGGGTGCGTCGCGGTGGGGTGCGGGTGCGTCGCGGTGCCCGCGAGGGTCCACGGGCGGGTCGCGGCCGGTGCGCCGCGGATGCGCGGGTCGCGGCCCCGGACGCCGCCGAGGCGCGGGTGCTCGGCGCGCACAGAGAGTACCCCGGCTGGTCCGGACCGCTGGAGCGGGGGCGGGCGCTGGGGTGGTGCGCCGAGGGCGCGGACGGCGCGAATGCGCCGGATGTCCGCCCCGGCCGGGGTGCGGTGGGGGTGTCAGCCCCGGCCGGATCAGCCCCAGTCGGAGTAGCTGGGATAGACGCCGAAGCCGTCGGGCCCGGAGAGCTGGCCGGGGGCGCCGTCGAGGTCCTCGGCGAGCAGGCTCCAGACGATGAGGTCGGTCCGCAGATCGGTCCAGCCGCCGTCCTCCGTCTGGGTGCGGGCTATCCAGGCGTGGCGCAATACGCCCTCGCTGATGCAGCCGACCTTCTGGGCGACCTGCTGGGCGGCGGTGTTGCCGGCGGCGGTGCGCAGCTCCAGGCGCTCGAACTTCTGGTCCTGGAACAGCCAGCGGGCCACGGCCAGCACCGCCTCCGAGGCATAGCCCTCACCGCGCGCCCAGTGGGCGACGATATAGCTGGCCTCGGTGGCCAGCAGCCGCCAGTCGGTATTGCGCAGATGCACGATGCCGACGAGCCGCTGGGTGAGGAATTCGGCGACCGCGAAGACGATTCCGCGGCCGGTGGTCCGTTCCGCCGGGGCGAGCCGCAGCGCCTGGTCGCGGGCGTCGCCGAGGTTGTACGGATAGGGCGCCCGGGTCCAGGCGATGACGCTTTCGTCGTTCATCATGTCCGCGAGCGCGGGTATGTCCGCTTCCTCGAACGGGCGCAGCACCAGCCGTTCCGTACTGATGGAGATGTCCGGGAAGGTGGATGTCATGCGCCGCTCCGTAACCGGGGATCGTTGTCTGGGCCGTGGAAAGGCCCAGCATGCAGCATCACGCAGGGGAAATGCAGCACGGGGGGTGAATCGGAAGGCTCCGCATCCGGTGGTAGGTCCGGATGGGGGGGCACGGGGCTACGCCCGGGGGGGGGGAAAGTTGGCGGATTAGTGGG
>NZ_JBHYVB010000017.1:34288-42842 GCF_042750115.1 Streptomyces sp. NPDC059455 | reverse complement strand
TGGGCCGGCCCCCGCGAGCTGCGTGGGTTACTCCGGGCCGGGGGGTGTTACGCGGCGCCGCCGCGGGGGGTGTGCGGGCCGGCGCCCCCGGCCTCGGGGATCCGCCGGCGGGCGGGAAACGTTGGCGAATTCGTTGCGGTGGTGACGGGGTGCCGTGGATCAGAAGGACGGCAGCACGGAGCCCTGGTACTGCTCCTTGATGAACTTCTTCACCTGCGGGGAGGTGAGGAGCTTGGCCAGCTTCTTCACGCGCGGGTCGTCCTCGTTGCCCTTCTTCACGGCCAGGAAGTTGGCGTACGGGTTGTTCTTGGGCGACTCGAGGATGATGGCGTCCTTGGCGGGCTTGAGGTGCGCCTCGATGGCGTAGTTGCCGTTGACGACCGCGGCGTCCACGTCGTCGAGCGACCGCGGCAGCTGGGCGGCCTCCAGCTCCTTGAACTTCAGGCCCTTGGGGTTGGCGGTGATGTCCTTGGGGGTGGCCTCGTTGCCGACGCCGCTCTTGAGCTTGATGACGCCGTTCGCGTCCAGCAGCTTCAGCGCGCGGGCCTCGTTGACCGTGTCGCTCGGGACGGCCACGGTGGCGCCCTTCTTGAGCTCGTCGGCCTTCTTCACCTTGTGCGAGTAGAGGCCGAGCGGCTCGAGGTGCACGGTGACGACGGGCACGATGTCGGTGCCCTTCTTCTTGTTGAAGTCGTCGAGGAACGGCTGGTTCTGGAAGTAGTTGGCACCGACCGAGCCGTCCTGGGTGGACAGGTTCGGCGTGTTGTAGTCGGTGAACTCCTTGACCTCGAGCTTGAGGCCCGCCTTGTCGGCCAGGTGGTCCTTGACGTAGTTGAGGATCTCCGCGTGCGGGACGGGGCTCGCGGCGACGACCAGCGCGCCGTTCTTGTCGTCCGACGAACCCGGGGCGCCGCACGCGGCGGCACCGAGGGCGAGCGCTCCGGCGGCGAGGACGGTGGTGACGGTCTTGGTGGTGTTACGCACGAAAAGTGCCTTTCTTCGGGGACGCACGAATCCGCCGCGGGTGCGGAAGCGGAATTCGGGCGGGGTGGTACGGGGGTGATGGGGTGGGGGCTCAGGGGACCTTGGTGGGCTCCACGGTCTCGATCTCGGCGGGCGCGGCCCGCTGCTCCGGCACGGGCCTCCCGGCCCGGGACGCGCCACCGCGCAGCAGCACCAGCCGCGGTGCGACCGAGGAGCGGCCGCGGTGCGACAGACCGCGGGCGGCGAGGTCGCCCGCGAACTGGATGATGGCGATGACCACCGCGAGGATGGCGACGGTGATCCACATCAGCTTGGTCTCGAACCGCAGGTAGCCGTAGCGGACGGCGAGGTCACCGAGGCCACCGGCGCCGACCGTGCCGGCCATCGCGGAGTAGCCGATGAGCGCGACGATCGTGGTGGTCGCGCTGGAGATCAGCGACGGCAGCGACTCGGGCAGCAGCACCTTGCGGACGACCGTCCAGGTAGAGCCGCCCATTGACTGCACCGCCTCCACCAGCCCGCCGTCCACCTCGCGCACCGAGGTCTCCACGAGCCGGGCGTAGAAGGGGATGGCGCCGATGGCCAGGGGCACGATGGCGGCCTCGGGGCCGATGGTGGTGCCGACGATCGCGCGGGTGAAGGAGATCAGGGCGACCATCAGGATGATGAACGGCATCGAGCGGGCGATGTTGACGACCTGCCCGACGACCTTGTTCACCACCACGTTCTGGAGCACTCCGCCGCGGTCGGTGAGGACCAGCAGCACACCGAGCGGCAGTCCGCCGGCGACGGCGATCAGCGCCGACCAGCCGACCATGTAGAGGGTGTCCCAACAGGCCTGCTCCAGCAGGGGCTCCATCTCGGACCAGGTCACTTGGCGCCCTCCTTGAGCAGCGGGGTCGGGGTCGCGCGCGGGCCGTCGGCGATGGCCGCCACATCGACCTGGAGGCCCTGCTCCCGCAGGAAGCCGATCGGGACGACGTTCTCCTCGAACCGGCCGGGCAGCTCGATCCGCATCCGCCCGACCTGGTGGCCGCCGACGGTGTCCATGGCGGCGCCGAGGATCGAGATGTCGATGTTGTACGTACGGGACAGCTGGGAGATGACCGGCTTGGTGGCCGCCTCGCCCTGGAAGGTGACGTCCACGACCGTGCGGTCCTCGCCCGAGGGCACCCCGCCGACCGGGAAGAGCTCCTGGGCCAGCTCGGAGCCTGGCGTGGCCAGCAACTCGCTGACCTTGCCGGACTCCACGATCCGCCCGTCGCGCATCAGCGCGGCCGAGTCGCAGATCCTCTTGACGACGTCCATCTCGTGGGTGATGAGCAGCACGGTCAGGCCCAGCTGCTCATTGAGGTCGCGCAGCAGCTGGAGGATGGAGCGGGTGGTCTCGGGGTCCAGCGCGGAGGTCGCCTCGTCCGAGAGCAGCACCTTGGGCTCGCCGGCGAGCGCGCGGGCGATGCCGACGCGCTGCTTCTGGCCGCCGGAGAGCTGTGCGGGGTACGCCCTGGCCTTGTCGGCGAGGCCCACCAGTTCCAGCAGCTCCAGGGCCTTGCGGGTGCGCTCCTTGCCGGAGACGCCGAGGATCTCCAGGGGCAGCTCGACGTTGTCCCGCACAGTGCGCGAGGAGAGCAGGTTGAAGTGCTGGAACACCATGCCGATACGGCTGCGGGCCTGGCGCAGCGCGGGCCCCGCCGCGCGCCGGCCCCGGCCGGTCAGTGCGGTCAGGTCCTGGCCGGCCACGCTGACCGTGCCGGAGGTGGGGCGCTCCAGGAGGTTGACACAGCGGATGAGGGTGGACTTCCCGGCGCCGCTCTGGCCGACGACGCCGTACACCTCCCCCTCGCGGACATGCAGATCGACGCCGTCGAGGGCGGTGACCTCGCGGCCTCGTGAGCGGTAGACCTTGGTCAGGTCCGTGGTGGTGATCACAGGGTTTCCGTCACTGTTGAGTGCACGGCGGTTGGTGCCGCCGGGCACGGCTCGTTCATTTCGGAACGCGACAGGGTGGACCCGAGGGCATGCCCGGTGTGTGGGCGCGGTTCGGGTTCCGGTGACGCGGGGCGGCACGGTCCGGCGCGATGGGCGCACGGATCCGGCTCAGCGGGTCTCGCTTCGGGGCGCGAGGCTCAGCGGGGGCCCTCAGCAGTCACACATTCGACACCGACAACGAGCACCGGGCGCGGGAATCGCCTCGGTCGCAGGGATGCGGCAGCTCGTCGTGGTCATGGCTGCAAGTAAAACAGACACCGGTACGGACCCATCAAGCATGTCCGTATAACGGACGGTGCTGCTCGGTCCGTGGACGGTCGGCGGGGTGGCCGGGATCCGGTTCAGACCCGGCAGGTGATCTCCACTCCCCCGTCGGAGACCTGTGCGGACACGGCCGACAGGTCCTCGACCACGACATCGGCGACCAGCTCCGCCCGGTCGGTCGTTGTGGCCAATGCCACGGTCCGCATCCCGGCCGCGCGGCCCGCGGCGAGCCCGGCCGGGGCGTCCTCGAAGACCACGCAGCGTGCCGGGTCGACTCCGAGCCGCTCGGCGGCCAGCAGGAACGGCTCGGGGTGGGGCTTGCCACGGGTGATGTCATCGGCGCTGATCAGCGTCCCCGGCCGGATGGCCACCTCGGCGAGGCGGGCCTCGGCCAGCTCGCGGTTGGCGGAGGTGACCACGGCCCAGCGCCCGGCGGGCAGCCCCGCCAGCAGCTCGGCGGTGCCGGGGAGCAGCTTCACCCCGCCCGGTACGTCCTCCAGCTCCAGCTCGTCGATGCGCGCGCGGGCCCGTGGGGCGCGGTCGACGGGGAGCAGATCGGCGATGATGTCGTCGGCCGGGCGGCCGTGCAGCTCGACCCGGGCGAAGTCCTCCGCCGCGATCCCCTGCTCCTCGGCCCAGCGGGTCCAGCAGCGATGCACCGAGTCCAGGGAGGAGACGAGGGTTCCGTCGTTGTCGAACAACAGCGCGTCAGCGGAGATCTTCATGAGCCGCAGCGTACGTGGGGGTGGCGGAGGCCCTCGGGCACGGGGCCGAGCGCGGTGCGCCGGGCCGGGCCGATTACCCTCGTCCCATGCTTGTCACTCCCTGTGTGCGCCGCCGTCGGGTGCGCCGCCGCACCGCGCGGAGGTCCCGTTGATCGACGCGCTGACGGTCGCGCTCGGTGTGACCGCGCTCCTCCTCGCCGCGTGGTGCGGCTTCGCCGCCTACCGGGACCAGCCGACCAAGGACTGGCACTTCATCGGCATGGCCGTGGTGGCCCTGCTGGCGATCGTGCAGCTGGCCATAGGAGTGGTGCGGCTGGCGGGCGGGGCCGACCCCCAGCAGGGGGTGGCCATCTTCGTGGCGTATCTCATCGGCTCGGCGCTCGCGGTGCCGATCGCGGCGTTCATGTCGCTGACGGAGCGGACCCGCTGGGGGTCGGCGACGGTCTCCGCGGCGGCCGTGGTGCTGGCCGTGCTCGAGGTGCGGCTCTACGACATCTGGGGAGGCGTCGGTGGCTGATTCACGGGAGGCGTCGATGACCGAGGACTCGGCGGCCGGGAAAGCGGCCGAGAAGGCGACCGAAAAGGCGGCCGGAAAACCGGAATCCACTGCGCGCACCGGGCTCGGTCAGGGCCCGGGGCGGCTGCTGGTGATGCTCTACGGGGTCTTCACGGTGGCCGCCGCGTCCCGCTCGGTCTACCAGCTGATCGCGCAGTACCAGGAGGCCCCGCTCGCCTACATCCTCTCGGCGGTCTCCGCCGTGGTGTACGCGTTCATCACGGTCTCGCTGGTGCGCGGCGGCGAGGGCGCCCGTAAGGCGGCGATCGTCTGCTGTGCGCTGGAGCTGGTGGGGGTGTTGACCGTGGGCACCTGGACCCTCGCCGACCCGTCGGCCTTCCCGGACCAGACGGTGTGGTCCGACTACGGGATGGGCTATCTGTTCATCCCGATCTTCCTGCCGGTCACGGGCCTGCTGTGGCTCAGGAAGGCCCGCCGGGGCTGACCCCGGCGGGCCCGTGTCCCGCGTCCCGCGTCCCGCGTCAGGCGCTGGCGGCGTACGCGGCGGCCGTGGCGTCCTTCTCCAGGGTGACCAGGCTCAGTCGGCGGTTGACCTCCTCGGTGCCCACCTGGGCGTAGCCGTAGCGGCGGTACAGCCGCAGATTGCCCTCGCTGCGGTGGCCGGTGAACAGGCGGTACCGCTTGGCGGCCCGCTCCTCGGAGAGCCGCTCCTCGATCGCCGCGAGCAGCCGTCCGCCCAGGCCGTGCCGCTGCATCCGGGGGTGGACGATCAGCTTGGCGATGGCGGCGGTTCCCTTGTCGTCGACGACTCCGCGGACCGAGCCGACGACCTCCGCGCCGAGCCGGGCGACGAGCACACAGCCCTCGCTCAGCTCGGCGCGCAGGTCGTCGAGCGACTGCGTCAGCGGTTCGATCGAGAAGTCGCCGTAGAGCTCCGCCTCGCCCTGGTAGCACAGATACTGCAGCTTCAGGATCTGCTCGGCGTCGTCCGCGGTCGCCGCGGAGATGGTCACGCTCATGCCCATGTGCGCATGCCTCCCCTATGTCGTCAGTCCACCGGTCGCGGTGAGGGTGGGAGTGCGACCGGGGGTTCATGGCCTGGGTGGAGGCGCCGCGTGGTCGACGTCCGCCTCCGAGGCGCCGGTTGTCTATCGCTCCTTTCCCCATGGTTCAGGAGCCGCAACCTCCGCCGTGAGCATTCTGCGCAGGCAACCCAGACATCGGGAACGTACCGGGCCCAGACTGCCCTGTGACATTCCCAACTGACCGGCGATTTCGCGATACGTGGGATCCGTACGGGAGAGCATCGCCGTGAGCAGCGCGGGGCAGCGTCCGGGCAGCCGCCGCACCGCCGCGCGCAGCGTCCGGCGGGTCTCCGCGGCCAGCACGGCGTGTTCGGCCGGACGGGGCTCGGGGCCGCTGGGCGGGCCGCCGGCCACCGGGTCGTACGGCACCTCGCGGCGCGCCCGGCGCCTGACCCCGCGCACCTCGGCCCGGACGGCGCGGCGCAGCCAGCGGGCGGGGTGGGGCGGCGGTCCGGTGTCCCGGGTGCGTTCCAGCAGCCGCAGCCAGACGGCCTGTTCGAGTTCGGCGGGCTCGACGCCGACGCCGTGTGCCTCGGCCGCCGCTTCGGCGGCCAGCAACGGGCCCAGCTGCTTCACAAGGTCCATGCCGGGCGGGACGAGGGCCGGTCGTGGGGTGGTTGCCGGGTGACCGCGGTCTCACCCGACCGGGGAAGCGGCGGGGCCGCGCCTTGACGCTCGCGCGCCCCCGCCGCCGCCTCTCACGGACGGTTCACTCGCCTTATGGGCGGATCACTGGCCTTACGGACGGATCACTCGCCTCACGCGCGGATCACTTGCGGAAGTCCGCCGCCGCGAGCAGCGCGGTGTCCGCGTTGTCGGAGAAGATGCCGTCGATTCCGGTCGCGAAGTATGCCTTGAACGCCCCGAAAGCGTCACCGTAGGCGTTGGGGTCGGTGCCGCGGCGGAAGTCGGCCGGGAGGAAGGTGTTCTCATTGCGCATGGTGTACGGGTGCAGGATCAGCCCCGCCGCGTGCGCGTCCTTCACCACACTGGTAGGCGTGCCCAGCTTGCCGTCCGGCGTCCGGGGGATGATGACCGACAGATCGGGGCCGATGCCCTGGGCGTAGCTCGCGATCCACTTGAGCCCCTCGGGCTTGACCAGGTCCGCGACCGTCCGCGGGTCGTTCGCCTCGACGAAGTCCCAGGGCCGGCTGTCGATGGTGGACAGCAGCACGACGGACGGGGTGTCCACCAGCTTGCGCAGTCGCTGGATGCTGCTGGGCTCGAAGGACTGGAGGAACAGCGCCGAGTCCTTGCGGTGGCGGCCGTAGCGGCGGAGCAGCTTGGCCACCCGCTCCTCGAGTCCGAGGCCGAGCTTGCGGAAGTAGGTGGGGTGCTTGGTCTCCACGTACAGCCAGATCCGGCGGCCGCGCTCGCGGCCCTCGCGCTCGGCCCACTGGAGCACCTCTTCGAAGGTGGGCACCTCCCAGCGGCCGTCGTAGAGGGTGTTGCGCTGGCGGTTGCCCGGGATGCGCTCCTTGGCGCGCAGCGTCTTCAGCTCGGCGAGGGTGAAGTCCTCGGTGAACCAGCCGGTGAGCTTGGTGCCGTCGACCGTCTTGGTGGTCTTGCGGTCGGCGAACTCCGGGTGGGCGGAGACGTCCGTGGTGGCCGTGATGTCGTTCTCGTGGCGGCAGACCAGATGGCCGTCCTTGGTGGGGACCAGGTCCTGCTCGATGATGTCCGCGCCCATGTCCAGGGCGAGCTGGTACGAGCCGAAAGTGTGCTCGGGCCGGTAGCCGCTGGCGCCGCGGTGGCCGATCACGGTCGGAACCGGCAGCTCATGGCCCCGGCCGGACGCTCCCGCGGCCGCGTCCGGCGCGGTCCGCGTCTCCGCGGCCGTCGCCGTGCCCGCACCGCTCAGCGCCATCGCTCCCGCGCCGAGGGCCGCGGCCCCCAGCAGGGCGCGCCGTCCGGGCTTCTGCTCCCGCTCCATGCAGCACTCCTTGATGTGGTGTTCAACACCTGTCAAATCCAGTCAGAGAACGGCCTGATGGTAGGCGTGGGCGGCTTTCCTACGGGAGACATCGGGCGAAACGTGTGGGGAACGGGGGTCAACACCGCGTACGGACCGCATACCAGGTGGGTGAACCTGGTGTGCGCCGGAGCGCGACCGGCGAGTATCGTCCTCATCGGCGCTCGGGTGCGGTACGAGGTTGACGGACCGTACACGGTTGCGTCCCAGACCTTGACCCCGACCGGAGGGCCCGTGTCCCGATTCGCGTTTCTGAAGGCAGTACTCGGTCCGCTGATGCGCCTGATGTTCCGCCCACGGGTCGAGGGGGCCGAGGGCATTCCGGGCTCGGGCCCGGTGATCCTCGCCGGGAACCATCTCACCTTCATCGACTCGATGATCCTGCCGCTGGTCTGTGACCGTCAGGTCTTCTTCATCGGCAAGGACGAGTACGTCACGGGCAAGGGCCTCAAGGGCCGGCTGATGGCCTGGTTCTTCACCGGCGTCGGCATGATCCCGGTGGACCGGGACGGCGGACGCGGCGGTGTCGCGGCGCTGATGACGGGGCGCCGGGTGCTGGAGGAGGGCAGGGTCTTCGGCATCTACCCCGAGGGCACCCGCTCCCCCGACGGCCGCCTCTACCGCGGCCGCACCGGCATCGCCCGCCTGGCGCTGATGACCGGCGCGCCCGTGGTGCCGTTCGCGATGATCGGGACCGACCGGATCCAGCCGGGCGGCAAGGGGCTGCCGCGGCCGGGCAAGGTCGAGGTCCGCTTCGGTGAGCCGCTGGAGTTCACCCGCTACGAGGGCATGGACCGCGACCGCTATGTGCTGCGGGCCGTGACCGACGAGGTGATGAGCGAGGTCATGCGGCTGTCGGGGCAGGAGTACGTGGACATCTACGCCACGAAGGCGAAGTCGGCCGCGTAACGGCTGACGCCTGATGTTTCGGGCGAACCCCGGGGGGGGCGGGTGCGGCGCCGCCCGGCGGGGGGGTGGGGGGGGCGGCGGTGTCTCAGCGGCGGCCGGGGGGGTGGGC
>NZ_JBHYVB010000017.1:21287-34278 GCF_042750115.1 Streptomyces sp. NPDC059455 | reverse complement strand
GCGCGCGCGCGCCGCTCCCCGGGCTCGCGATGCTTGGGCCGCGCCCCGGGGGGCGGCGGGGCCCCCCCCCCCCCGCGGTTGTGTGTGCGGGCGCGCGGAGTTCCATCCGGGCCGCCGGGGCTTTGCGCCCGGGGCGCGGCGGGATTTATCCGGGGCGCGGCGGTTTGGTCCGGCGAACCACCGGAGCTCGATCGCACGGGCGAGCGGCCGGGCGCCATACGTTCGGGCACAACGTCCGCCTCGCGGTCCGGCGAGCCGACGCTCCGGCCGGTGTCGTGGGTCGGCAGATTTGCGGAAGGTCTGATTCCGCTACCGGCTGGTCACCACCGGGCCCGGCCACTATGGTGCCGCGGGTGACCACGATGACCGTGCCCTCCCCCGACTTCGTGATGCTGCGCGGTCGGCGGTTCGCCGTGACCGATTTCGGCGGACCGGGCGACCCGGTCCTGGCCCTGCACGGCCACTTCGGCCGGGGCCGGATGTACGCGCCGCTGGCCGCCGCCCTCGCCCCCGAACGGCGGGTGATCGCCCTCGATCAGCGGGGGCACGGGCTGACCGGCGGCGGTGGCCCCTTCACGCTGGACGAGTACGTGGCCGACGCCGCCGCGCTGCTGCGGGAGTTGGGTCTCGGCCCGGTCCCGGTCATCGCCCACTCCACCGGCGCGGTCGGCGCGTACGCGCTGGCCGCCCGCCATCCGGACCTGGTGAGCGCGCTCGTCGTCGAGGACATCGGCGCGGTGACGGACCGTCCGGTGGTCAGCCATCCCGTGCTCGATGTCTCCGGGTGGCCGACCTGGGCCGTGGACCGGGAGAAGCTGCGCGCCGCCATCGAGTCCCGGGGCATTCCGGACGCCTCGTACTTCCTGGACAGCGCCGAGCCGGACCCGCAATCGGGCGGCTGGCGGCTGCTGTTCGAGCCCAGCCACATGATGGCGTCGCAGCAGGCCATGTGCGGTGACTTCTGGGACGACTGGCTGGGCTCCTCCTGCCCCGCGCTGCTGATGCGCGGCGAGCACAGCTCGCTGCTGCCACCGGGCCACGCCCACGAGATGTCCACCCGCCGCCCCAACACCAGGCTCCGCGAATTCGGCGGATGCGGTCACTGGATCCATGACGACGCGCCCCGGCCGTACGCCCGCGCGGTCCGTTCGTTCCTGAGCGCGCTGTAGCGGGCGTCCGGCGGGTCGTGACGCCTGCGGCGGGCTGTTCCCCTCCCCGCCCCTTCCCAACACCTGACGATATGCGGCTCCGCCGCGTGGGGGGCTCCGCCCCAGACCCCGGGGCCCTGCCACGCGGCGGACACCTCCGTGGTCGCGTCTCCCCCGTCCCCCGCACGCCCTCCGGGCGTGGCCTCAATCGCCGGCCGGGCTTGACGGCGAGCGGTCAGGCCCAGGGCAGCTCCGAGCGGTGTCGCCAGTAGGTCTCCGGGGGCTCGGCCAGTCGCTCCAGCAGGGCCAACCGGGACTCGTCCAGGCGGAGGTCGGCGGCGGCCAGGTTGGAGCGCAGCTGATCCATCGTGGCGGCGCCGGAGAGGACGACCGTCACCCAGGGCCGGTGCAGCACCGCGGCCAGGGCGACGGCGTCCGGAGTGGCGCCCGTCTCCTCGGCCACCTGGCACAGGGCCTCAGGAAGCCGCTCGGCGGCCTCGGTGAGCCGGCCGTTGGCCACTGCTTCCTTGACGATGACCGCCCGGCCCGCCTCATGGGCCTCGGCCAGCGCCGCCCCGGCCGAGGGCTCCAGCAGGTTGTAGGTGGACTGGACGGTACGGAAGAGCGGACGGCCGTCGACCTCCACGGCCAGCGCGGCCCGGATCGCCTCGGCCTGGCGCGGACCGCTGGTGGACACGCCGACCGTCACGCCCTCCGCGGCGAGCCCGGCCAGCCGCGCGTGCAGTTCGGGGTCGGTGAGGGCGGGGCTTTCTGGGGTCACCGAGTGGATCTGGTAGAGGTCCAACCGGTCGCCGAGCAGCGCGTCGGTCAGCTCACGCTGCCGGTCGAAGGTCGCGACGCCATGGTCCTTGACCTCGTGGGTCTCGGCGTCCGTACGCCACTCGGCGACATACGTATAGCCCCACTTGGAGCCGACGACCACGTCCCGGGCGGCGTCCGGGCGGTCCCGCAGCCAGTCGGCGAGGAACTCCTCGGCCCGGCCGTAGGAGCGCGCCGCGTCCAGATAGCGCACTCCGGCGGCGTACGCGGCGTCCAGCAGCTCATGGCTGCGCCGACGCATCACCTCGACCGGGCGCTCGGCCGGGAGGTCGCGGTCCCGGCCGAGGTTGATGTAGGCGGGGCGGCCGACCGCGGCCAGGCCGAGCCCGATCCGGGCCGTCCCCGCTCCGGGGGCCGCGATCTCCGTGAGACGTTCGACGCCCATACTCCGTGTCCCCACCTCTCCCTTTCGGTCTGTCGCTGTCAGCGCTTGGCGCCCGCCCACGCGTACTGGGCGGCCAGATCCTCCTTGACCTCAGCGAGCTGGGCCCGCACCGCCACGGGGGCGGTGCCGCCGCGTCCGTCGCGCGAGGCCAGCGCGCCCTGCACATTGAGGACGCCGCGGACCTCCGGCGTCAGATGCGGGGAGATCTTGGCGAACTGCTCATCGGTGAGCTGGTCGAGCTCGATGCCCGTCCGCTCGCACTCCTTGACGCATTCCCCCGCGACCTCGTGCGCCACCCGGAACGGCACGCCCTGCCGCACCAGCCATTCGGCGATGTCGGTGGCCAGCGAGAACCCGGCCGGGGCCAGCTCCTCCATGCGCTCGCGGTTGACGGTCAGCGTGGCCATCATCCCGGTGAAGGCCGGCAGCAGCACCTCGAGCTGGTCGCAGGAGTCGAAGACCGGCTCCTTGTCCTCCTGGAGGTCGCGGTTGTACGCGAGCGGCAGGGCCTTGAGCGTGGCCAGCAGCCCGGTGAGGTTGCCGATCAGCCGGCCGGACTTGCCGCGGGCGAGCTCCGCGATGTCCGGGTTCTTCTTCTGCGGCATGATCGAGGAGCCGGTGGAGAAGGCGTCGTGGAGGGTCACGAAGGAGAACTCCTTCGTGTTCCAGAGGATGATCTCCTCGGCGATCCGCGACAGATCGACGCCGATCATCGCGGTGATGAACGCGAACTCGGCGACGAAGTCACGGGAGGCCGTGCCGTCGAGCGAGTTGGCGGACGAGCCCCGCTCGAAGCCGAGGTCGGCGGCGACCGCCTGCGGGTCGAGACCCAGCGAGGACCCGGCCAGCGCGCCCGAGCCGTACGGCGAGACGGCGGTGCGCTCGTCCCACTGCCGCAGCCGCTCCGCGTCCCGCGACAGCGCCTGGACATGGGCGAGGACATGGTGGGCGAAGAGCACCGGCTGGGCGTGCTGGAGGTGCGTACGGCCGGGCATCGCGACGTCCGGGTGCGCCTCGGCGAGCCCCACCAGGGCCTGCTGGAGGTCGGCGATCAGCCCGCCGAGGATCCGGGCGTGGTCGCGCAGATACATCCGGAAGAGGGTGGCGATCTGGTCGTTGCGGGACCGTCCGGCCCGCAGCTTGCCGCCGAGGTCCGGGCCCAGCCGCTCCAGCAGTCCGCGCTCCAGGGCGGTGTGGACGTCCTCGTCGGCGATGGTGCCGGTGAAGTCGCCGGAGGCGACATCGGCTTCCAGCCGGTCCAGGCCCGCCAGCATCCGCTCCAGCTCATCGGCGGTGAGCAGCCCCGCCGTGTGCAACACCCGGGCGTGGGCGCGGGATCCGGCGATGTCGTACGGCGCCAGGCGCCAGTCGAAGTGCACGGAGGCGCTGAGCTTCTCCAGTGCCTCGGACGGGCCGTCGGCGAAGCGGCCGCCCCAGAGCCGGACGTCACCGCTGTTGCCGTTGCTCACGCTGTTGCTCCTGTCGGCTGTGGGTGTGCGACCGCCTCCCCGCCGCGGGGCGGGGAGGCGGCTCGTGCTGCGTCGCGTACGTCGGGTACGCGGGCTTGACGCTGGTGCGAAGGCTACTGCCGCAGGTCCCGCTTCGCGGCGATCTTGCTGGACATCCCGAAGATCTCGATGAAGCCCTTGGACAGCGACTGGTCGAAGGTGTCGCCGGTGTCATAGGTCGCCAGGTGGAAGTCGTACAGCGAGGTGTGCGACTTCCGTCCGGTGACGACGGCCCGGCCGCCGTGCAGGGTCATCCGGATCTCGCCGGACACGTACTCGTTCGCCTCGGCGATGAATCCGTCCAGGGCCCGCTTGAGCGGCGAGAACCACAGACCGTCGTAGACCAGCTCGCCCCAGCGCTGCTCGACCTGCCGCTTGTAGCGGGCCAGCTCGCGCTCGACGGTGACGGCCTCCAGCTCCTGGTGGGCGGTGATCAGCGCGATGGCGCCGGGCGCCTCGTAGACCTCCCGCGACTTGATGCCCACCAGCCGGTCCTCGACCATGTCGATCCGTCCGACGCCCTGGGCACCCGCCCGCTCGTTCAGCCGCTGGATGGCCTGGAGCACGGTGACGCGCTCGCCGTCGATCGCGACGGGGACGCCCTTCTCGAAGGTGATGATCACCTCGTCGGCCTCGCGCGGGGTGGCCGGGTCGGAGGTGTACTCGTAGACGTCCTCGATCGGCGCGTTCCAGATGTCCTCCAGGAAGCCGGTCTCCACGGCCCGCCCGAAGACGTTCTGGTCGATCGAGTACGGGGACTTCTTGGTGGTCGCGATCGGCAGGCCCCTGGCCTCGCAGAAGGCGATCGCCCTGTCCCGGGTCATCGCGTAGTCCCGGACCGGCGCGATGCAGGTCAGATCGGGTGCGAGGGAGGAAATACCGGCCTCGAACCGCACCTGGTCGTTCCCCTTGCCGGTGCAGCCGTGGGCGACGGTCCCGGCGCCGTGCTTGCGGGCGGCGGCCACCAGGTGCTTCACGATGGTCGGCCGGGACAGCGCGGAGACCAGCGGGTAGCGGTCCATGTACAGCGCGTTGGCCTTGATCGCCGGAAGGCAGTACTCCTCGGCGAACTCGTCCTTGGCGTCCGCGACCTCCGCCTCGACCGCCCCGCAGGCGAGCGCGCGCTTGCGGATGACGTCCAGGTCCTCACCGCCCTGGCCGACGTCCACGGCGACGGCGATGACCTCGGCATCCGTCTCCTCGGCGATCCAGCCGATGGCGACGGAGGTGTCCAGGCCGCCCGAGTAGGCGAGTACGACGCGCTCGGTCACGGGTGCCTCCTTACGATCCATACGCTTCTCTGCATGAGTATGCACTAGACCGTATGTTTCGTCAAAATGGCGGGCGGCGGATCCCCACCCGGTCACCTCTCCGTACGCCGCCGGACGTCGGCCATCAGCTTGACCAGCAGCCCGGTGAGCACCGTGCGCTCCTCGTCCGACAGGCCGCGCACGAGCCTGGCCTCGCGGCCGAGCACGGTGTCGACGGACCGCTCGATGAGGGCGTGACCCTCGGCCGTCAGGCACACCAGGACGGTGCGCCGGCCGGTGGTCCCGGGCCTGCGCAGGACGAGGCCGTCCCGCTCGGCCCGGGCGACGCGCTGCGAGATCGCTCCGGCGGTCACCAAGGTCCGGCGGGCGATCTCGCGCGTGCTCAGGGCGTAGGGCGGGCCGGAACGGCGGATGACGGACAGCAGATCGAGGGTGGCCGCGTCGATTCCCGCCGCCCGCAGCGCCCGGTCGCGGTCGTCGGCGAAGAGCTTTCCCAGCCACCAGATGGGGGTGACGATCTCGATCGACTCCGTGGGGGCGCCCGGCCGTTCCCGCTGCCAGGCCGTGGCGATGTCCGCGGCGGAGTGGACGCCCCGGGGATCCTCCGAGGAGCCATGGGGGCCGGGCTCCGGGACATCGGGGGCGGGGTCGGGGTCAGGGTCGGCCATGGATGCGTCCTCCTGTCGCCATGAGTTACGTTTAGACCTAAACGTAGCTGAGTGGAGGAGGACTTGTGAGCCGGACCGTGCTCATCACCGGTGGCACCAGCGGCATCGGCCGCGCCATCGCGGAGGCGTTCATCGCCGACCAGGCGGAGGTCTTCATCACCGGCCGCCACCCCGACACCGTCGAACAGACCGCCAAGGAGACGGGGGCGCACGGCGTCGTCTGTGACGCCGGCTCCCCCGAGCGGGTCGCCGCCCTCGCCGACCGGCTCGGCGAGCTGGACGTCCTGGTCAACGCGGCCGGCGGACTGCCCGAGGCGGCGTCCGACGACCTCCCGCCCCTGGACGCGCTGCTCGCCCAGTGGCACAGCAGCCTGTCCCAGAACCTGCTCACCGCGGTGCTGACCACCGCCTCGGTCCAGGAGAAGCTGACCGGCGGCAGCTCCGTCATCAGCATCGGCTCGATCGGCGCCGAGCGCCGGGGCGGCTCGTACGGCGCGGCGAAGGCCGCCCTGGCGGCATGGAACGCCTCGACATCCGCCGAACTCGCACCGAAGGGCGTCACCTGCAATGTCATCTCCGCGGGCTTCATCGCCGGTACGAACTTCTTCCAGGGCGGGATGACCGACGAACGCCGCGGCGCGCTCGTTGCGGAGACCCACAACAAGCGCGCGGGCACGGTCGAGGACATCGCCCGGACCGCCTTCTTCCTGGCCTCGCCCGGCGCACGGCACATCACCGGCCAGACCATTCACGTCAACGGAGGCGCTTTCACCACGCGGTAGCACCTGCCCATTCGGCCGCCGGGCTGAGACCATGGCGGGGCGGGGAGCGCAGCTGCGGACCGAGGGGGAGTCGGGGCCGGTGCAGAAGAAGCAGATGATGGTGCTCGGCGCATTCGTGGTCGGGGTCCTGTGGATCAACAACCACGGTGACGGCAACACCCGCGACGGCAAGTCGCCGAATCCGCATCAGACGGCCCGGTATCCCGTCCACTTCGAGAAGGACGACGGGAAGGACGACGGGAAGAAGGGCGGTGGGAAGGGCGACAAGAAGCAGCCTGAACCGCGCTCAACGGTGTCCTACCCGATCAAGTTCCACCATCGATGACATCCGTACCGGTACGGACGGGAGACCGCTCCGGCCGAGACGACTCCCACCCGCCCAAGGCCGTTCATGGCGCCGTGGGAAGGCGTTCGGAAGCGGAACGCACGCTAACCGCCATGAATCACCTGAACACTGCCCCCAGCCGCCGCCGGTTCCTCGCCGCGGCGGCCGGCGTCGGCGCCACCGCCGCCGGGACGTCCGGGGTGGCGGCCGCCGCCACCGGCCCGCGGCCGCTGCGCGTGGCCACGTTCAACATCCACCACGGCGCGAGCCCCACCGACGTACTGGACCTGGAGCGCGTGGCCCGGGTGATCCAGACCATGCGGGTGGACGTCGTCGGCCTGCAGGAGGTCGACCGGTACTGGAAGCGCAGCGGCTTCGTCGACCAGCCCGCCTGGCTCGGCGAGCGGCTGGGGATGCGGCACGCCTTCGGCGCCAACCTCGACCTGGACCCGGAGGAGCCCGGCCGGCCGCGCCGTCAGTACGGCACCGCGGTGCTCTCCCGCCGGCCGATCCGGTCCTGGACCAACACCCATCTGCCGCTCGTCCCCGGCCATGAGCAGCGCGGTCTGCTCCAGGCGACGCTGGACGTGCGCGGCAGCTGCGTCGAGTTCGCCGTGACGCATCTCCAGCACAACGACAGCCAGGAGCGAGAGCGGCAGTCCGCCCGGATCGTCGAGCTCCTCGGGTCCTCCCCCGAGCACACCGTCCTGGTCGGAGACCTGAACGCCACGTCCGAGACCCCGGAGATCCGGGCCCTGACCGACGTGGTGGGCGATGTGTGGCCCCAGGCCGGCACCGGCGACGGCTTCACCTACGACTCCGTCAACCCGCACGCCCGGATCGACTTCCTCCTCCCCTCCCGCGACCTGCGCCCGCTCACCGCCCAGGTGTTCACGGCGGACCCGGAGGCGTCGGACCACCTGCCGGTGGTGAGCGAGCTGCTGCTGCCCGTGCGCCATCGCCGGTGACGCCCGAAACCTGTGAATCCTGAGCCGGACCTGTGAGCCACGGCCGAAACCTGTGAATCCCGGCGGCCTTTGAGTCATCCCGCGCTCGGGGCCGTATTCCCTTGCGCCGGAGCCCAAGGGAAGGGGACAGGCCGTGACGACGCTACTGAACAGCCGGGCCGGGCGGCGGCAGGCCATGCGCCGCATCCAGCCTCGCCGTTCGCATGCCGTGCCGTTGATCCTGCTGAGTCTGGCAGGTGCGGCGGCGGTGCTGTCGCTGTGGTGGCAGAACACTCCGAACGTCGAAGGCACCGCGCAGTGGCTGACCCACGCCGGGCGGCTCAGCGGGCTGCTCGGCGGCTATGTCCTCGCCCTCGTCGTCCTGCAGATGGCGCGCGTTCCGGCGCTGGAGCGGCGGGTGGGGTCGGACCGGGTCTCGCGGTGGCACGCGTTGAGCGGGCGGTACGCGCTGTGTCTGATCGTGGCGCATGTCGGGCTGATCATCGCGGGCTACGCGGAGCAGGCGGGCACCGGCTTCGTCGACCAGTCCGTCACCGTGGTCATGGACTACCCGGACATGATCAAGGCGGTGGTCGGCACCGCGATGCTGGTGGTGATCGGGCTGATCTCGGCGGGAATGGTGCGCCGCCGGATGCCGTACGAGGTCTGGTACTACCTGCATCTGCTCACCTATCTGGCGGTCTTCCTGACGTTCTGGCACCAGCTCGCGACCGGCGCCGAGTTCGTCGGGAACAAGACCGCGGAGACCGCCTGGTACGCGCTGTACGGCACGGTCACCGCGCTGGTGGTCTGGTACCGGCTGCTGGTGCCGCTGCGGCTGAACCTGCGGCACCGGATGCGGGTGGAGGCCGTCGTACCGGAGGCGCCCGGAGTGGTGTCGGTGCTGATCAAGGGGCGCAAGCTGCACCGGCTCGGGGCGCAGGCCGGACAGTTCTTCCGATGGCGGTTCCTGGCCCCGGGGATGCGCTGGGGCTCCCATCCGTACTCGCTCTCCGCGCCGCCCCGGCCGGAGCTGCTGCGGATCACGGTGAAGGCGGTGGGCGGCCACAGCATGGGGCTGGCCTCGCTGGAGCCGGGGACGCGGGTGTGGGCGGAAGGGCCGTACGGGGCGATGACCGCGGCGCGGCGCAGCCGCGGCAAGGTGCTGATGATCGCGGGCGGTGCCGGGATCACCCCGATCCGGGCACTGTTCGAGACGCTGCCGGGCAAGGGCAGCGACCTCACCCTGCTCTACCGGGCCCGCAGCGTCGGGGACCTGGCGCTGTGGAACGAGCTGAAGCAGATCGCGACCGAGCGCGGGGCCCGGCTGCTGTACGCGGTGAACGGCCCGGACGGCGCCCGGCCGGAGATCACCGCGGAGCGGCTGGGCCATCTGCTCCCCGACATCGAGGACCACGACGTCTATCTGTGCGGCCCACCGGGCCTGGCCGAGCACGCGTACGGGGCGCTGCGCGAGGCGGGGGTTCCGGATCGCCGGATCCACCACGAATCCTTCGAGCTGTGACCGAGACGTCCGAGGCGTGACCCAGTCGTTTGAGCCGTGACCCAGTCGTTCGAGCTGTGACCGAGGTGAAGCCATGAAGAGGAAGCATCCGCTGCGCCGCATCGTCGTGGGAACGGCGGCCACCGTCTCCGGTGTGGTGCTGCTGCTCGCGCTGAAGCAGCCAGGTTCGGGGGGCGGCCAGACCGTCGCCGAGAACCAGCCGGGCCAGGCGCCCCCCGTCGCGGCCACGGCACCGCCGGGCGGGGGCGGCGCGGGGGCCGGGGCGGGTGCGGGCGGCGCCCGTACGGTCACCGGCGACACCGTGCAGACGCAGTACGGCCCGGTCCAGGTGAGCCTCACCGTCAACGGCGGGAAGATCACCGGCGCGCAGGCGGTCAAGACGCCGGACTCCGGGCCGCGCAGCGATCAGATCGCCAAGGACTCCATACCGAAGCTCAACCAGCAGGCGGTGTCCGCGGCGAAGGTGGACACGGTCTCCGGAGCCACCTACACCAGCGAGGGCTACGCCAAGTCCCTGCAGAGCGCGCTCGACAAGGCGGGTGCCAAGTGATGTACGGAATGGGCGAACCCGAGCCGCTGCGCCATGTCGAGCACGTCATGGGCACGGTCTTCTCCTTCGACGTCCGCGAGGTCGCGCCCGCCGACCGGCCCCGGGTGCAGGCCGCGCTGGACGGAGCCGTGGTGGGGCTGCACCGGGTGGACGAGCTGTTCTCCACCTATCGCCGGGACAGCCAGATCAGCCGGCTGGGGCGCGGTGAGCTGACGCTGTCGCGCTGCGATCCCGAGGTCCGGGACGTACTGCGGATGTGCGAGGACGCCGAGCACCGCAGCGGCGGCTGGTTCACCGCCCGCTACGCCGGTGGCCGCCTCGACCCGACGGGCCTGGTCAAGGGCTGGGCGGTGGAGCGCGCCGCCCAGATGCTGGTCTCCTCCGGCGCCGGGTCGGTGTGTGTGAACGGCGGCGGCGACGTCCAGGTGCACGGTGGCCCCTGGCGGGTGGGCATCGCCGATCCGCTGCGCCGGGGTGAGCTGGCGGCGATCGTGGAGGCCCGCGGCGAACTGGCCGTGGCCACCTCGGGCCCGGCCGAGCGGGGCTGCCACATCCTGGACCCCCACACCGGGCGCCCCCCGGCGCAGGGCCTGGCCTCGGTCACCGTGATCGCCACCAGCCTGGCCGACGCGGACGCCGTGGCCACCGCGGCCTGCGCCATGGGCGCCGAACGCGCCCGCCCCTGGCTGGGACGGCTCCCCGACGCCGAGGCATTCGTCATCACCGCGGACGGCTCCACCTGGCACACCAGCGGCTTCGCCCGCTATTCGGCGGAGCTATGGGTATAGGACGATCGCTCTGTACTAGACGATCGCTCTGTACTAGACGATCGCTCTGTACAAGACGATCGCTCGGTATAAGACGATCCCTCAGCGGCGCTCACTCCTGGTCGCGGATCGCCTCGGCCAGGACCTGGACATGGCCGTGGTCGAGGTCCTTCACGGCCGTGAGGAGGGTCAGGGGGCCGGAGGCGGTCAGCTCGCGGAGGTGGGCGACGGCCTCGTGGCGCTCCGGGGTGGTGAGCTCGGCGCGGTAGCGGCGGGTGAATTCCGGGAAGAGGTCCGGGTCATGGCCGTACCAGCGGCGCAGCTCGGTGGACGGGGCGGCGTCCTTGGCCCATTCGTCCAGCTGGGCGTCGGCCTTGGCGAGGCCGCGCGGCCAGACGCGGTCCACCAGGACGCGGGTGCCGTCGTCCGGGTCGGGGGCGTCGTACACCCGGCGGATCCGGATCGCGGGCTCGGTCGCGGACGCTCGCGCGGAGGCTTTCCTGGTGGCCATACGCCAATGGAAACATCGACCCGGCGACCACCCACAGGGATAATGCGCCACATGGGAAAGGTGTACGAACGCATCGACGGCAGACTCCGCACCTTCATCGAAGAGCAGAAGATGTTCTTCACCGCCACCGCCCCGCTGGCCGGGGACGGCACGGTGAATCTCTCCCCGAAGGGGCTGACCGGCTCCTTCGCCGTGGTCGACGAACTGACGGTGGCCTATCTGGACTTCGCGGGGAGCAACGCGGAGACCATCGCCCATCTGCGGGAGAACGGCAGGATCACCCTGATGTGGTGCGCCTTCACCGGCCCGCCGAACATCGTGCGCGTCCACGGCCGGGGCGAGCCGGTGTTCCGTGACGATCCGCGCTTCTCCGCGCTGCTGGCGCACTTCCCGGACATCGACGTCAACGACCACGGGCTGCGGGCGATCATCGTGGTGACGGCCGAGCTGATCCGGGACACCTGCGGTTACGCGGTCCCGTATCTGGACTACCGCGAGGACCGCCCACTGCACGCCTCCCGCTTCCAGCGGGAGGACGACGAATCGCTGGACCGCTACTTCCACAAGAAGGAGCACATCGCCAGCAGCATCGACGGTCTGCCGGGGCTTCCGCTGCCGCTGCCGCCGCTCGGTTCGTCATAGTGGGTGTAGTGACCACATAACGAGACGGTGTTGCGGAAGGCGGCTCCGGAAGCGTTCCATCACGCGGTGCGATCCGAATCGAAGAGCTCCGCGGCCAACTCCTCGACGACGGCGGGGCAGGCGCCCTCGTCGTCACCGGAGCCCGCTGCCGACGACCGGGCGGCCCGGCGGGCCGTCACCGTCTTCCCCCTCCTCGTCCTCGCCGCCGGTGCGGCGGGCCTCACCACGCCCGGCACCTTCAGCGGCTGGGCGCCGAACGTGCCCTATCTGCTCGGCGTGGTGATGTTCTGCATGGGGCTCACCATGACCCCGCGGGACTTCTCCGGTGTGGTCAAGCGGCCGTGGGCGGTGGCGCTCGGGCTGGTCGCGCACTATGTGATCATGCCGGGGCTGGGATGGCTGATCGCCAACGCCCTCGGTCTCTCCCCGCAGTTGGCGGCCGGTGTCATCCTGGTCGGCTGTGCGCCGAGCGGAACGGCCTCCAATGTGGTGACGTATCTGGCGCGCGGCGATGTGGCGCTGTCGGTGTCGGTCGCCACCGTCTCCACGGTGCTCGCGCCGCTGGTCACCCCGCCGCTGACGCTGCTGCTGGCCGGGGAGTTCCTGCCGGTGGACGCGGGGTCCATGGTCACCGACATCCTCAAGACCGTGCTGCTGCCGGTGGTCGGGGGGCTGGTCGTACGGCTGGTCGCCGGGCGGTTCATCCAGCGGGTGCTGGGGCTGCTGCCCTGGCTGTCGGCGGTCACCATCGGCGTGATCGTGGCCATCGTGGTGGCGGCCAGCGCGGACGCCATCAAGTCGGCGGCGGCGCTGGTACTGCTCGCCGTGGTGCTCCACAACGGGCTCGGCCTGGCGCTGGGCTACGGGGCCGGCAAGCTGGCCCGGCTGGGCGCGCCCGCCAGCCGGGCCATGGCCTTCGAGGTCGGCATGCAGAACTCCGGGCTCGCCGCCTCCCTGGCCGCCGCCCACTTCAGCCCGCTGGCCGCGCTCCCGGCCGCGGTGTTCTCCGTCTGGCACAACGTCTCGGGGGCGGTGGTGGCGGCTTGGATGTCGTACCGTGCGCGCAGGACGGAGACCGGCTGACGGCGACGGCCTGGCCATTCCACGGACGCGGCTGACGGC